>PFDC01000095.1 GCA_002763035.1 Candidatus Pacearchaeota archaeon CG10_big_fil_rev_8_21_14_0_10_35_13
TCACCAGAAGATTCAGCAACAACAACAAATAACTTAGTAAGATTCTTTTATGGAGCAACAGACAACTATGAGGCTAATAACTGCTCACTAACAAAGAAAGGAGTATTAATAGGAAACAAAGGAATTAATGAAGACAATAACAGCAACTACTTCATATACACGTTAGAAAACGGACAATACACCTGGAGCATAACATGCTACGACAAAGCAGGAAATAGTAACTCAACGAGTACAAGAAGCCTAACAATTAATGGGATACTAGAAGCACAACCAGAACCAAGCAATACAAGCACTGGAAGTGGTGGTAGCGGAGGAAGTGGAGGAAGCCCAGGAGAATCAGGAACAACAGAAGAGGAAGAAGTACCAAGACAAGTAGCAGCATACACAGCAACAGACAACGAAATGGAAAGCGGGTATAATATCGTACTAGGAGCATCAGACGAATTATCATTTAAGATATATAAGGGTGGAACAGGAAAAGAGGTACTCTTAACAATGTACGCCTTGGGAACACACACAGCAAGGATGACCTTAGAAGGAAGCAAAGGAAAAGGAACATATACCATGACTGAAGGAGAAAATAAGAACTTTAGCCTAGAATACTCAAACGACGATTTATGGGTATTACTTAACGATATTAATGCAGGAAAAGCAGACATGACACTAAGAGTATTACAAACAGAAAAAGGAACATCAGAAACATCACCAACCACAGGAAAAGTAGTAGAAGAAGTAAACCAAGCTAATGAAGGACAGAACGGACAAGAAGTAAACAGCGAAGGACAAAATATTAGTGGAGCAGCAGTCGGAGGAAGTAGCACAGGATACATAATAGCAATAATAATAGTACTTGGAGTGGTTCTAGGATACTTCATAATAAGAAGGATGAGAAAGGACGTTAAAGGACTTGGAATTATAGGAACAGGAAAGAAGAAGGAAGTAGTCAATGGTAAGGCAAAAGACCAACTAGACAAGATACTTGACAAAATTGATAAGAAATAAAAAATCCCAATAATAAGAAAAGGAATAAGAATTTTTCACGTTCAGAATGAAAAACCACTCAGAACAAATAAAAACTCCTAAAAAACTTAATATGCAGAAAAGACTAATACCAACACTCAGAGAAAATAAGAGGTATATATTACTGAAGGATACTGATAAGAAGAAAGTTAACGAAACAATAATGAAAATGATAGGAATAATGGGATACGCAGAAGCAGGAGTAAAGTTTGTTAATACAAAGAAGTTCAAGAATAAAGAACTACTAGTAGCAGTTAATAGAGAGAAAATAATGAATGTAAGAGCAGCATTAACCACCGAAGGGATAAAGATAATAAAGGTAAGCGGAACGATCAAAGGATTAGTAAAAGGATAAACTTATAAAGTAAAACACCAGAACAAAGATACTAATCTAGTAATTAATACTCAATAAGGGATAATAATCAAAAAATGTTAACAATAAATTTTGAAAGTATGAAAGTTCTTGATGAAAGAACAATTGAAATAACCGGAAGATACGAAGAAAAAGAAGTGACACTCAAAGTATCAACGATAATAGCAGCGTACCTATTAGGAACAAACAAAGAAATAGTTGATAAGATAACTTTCGGAGCAACAGAAGCACAAATAACCAATTGTTCAGAAACGAGAAAAGTAGCAGAAAAGTACCCACTTATTAACCTACCAGAAGATAAGAGAGAACTAGAATGCCACGTACTAACAACAGAGAAGAATAACGGAAACGTAGTAATACACGCAGAAGACGACAGGCTATGCGGATGGAATAATGATTGCATAACCGTTGAGATGCCCAAAGAAATGTATGAAAAGGTGTTTGGGAATAAGAACGACATAAAAATAACCCTAACAACCAAAGAATTAATAATCAATGATAAGTACTAAAACTCAGAAAAGCACACAAAAACATTTATAAACCCTCACAAATAATTAACCTAAGGAGAGAGTAAAATAAAAAAAGTAGAGATTATCAAATTCTCAAGTTAGAAATACTTTAATATTATAAAAAAATGGAAGCTATAGACGTACAGAATCAAGTAATGGGATACGACAGAGCAGCAACTATGTTCTCACCAGACGGACACCTATTACAAGTAGAATATGCAGAAAAAGCAGTAAGATGGGGAAGCGCAAGTATAGGAATGATCTGCAAGGACGGAGTAGTAATAGTATCAGACAGAAGAATAAGAGAAGAACTAATAATGGCAGAATCAGCCAATAAAATTACTGAAATAGACGAACATATAATGTCCACAGCAGCAGGAATACTATCAGACGCAAGAGTACTAATAGAACAAGCACAATTAATAGCACAACAGAACAGAATAACCTACGACACAGAAATAAACGTAGAATCAATAATTAAAGAAATAGCAAACCAAAAACAGAAATTTACACAATACGGAGGAGTAAGACCATTCGGAGCATCAGTAATGGTAGCAGGAATATCAGGAAAAACACCAAAACTCTACGTATCAGACATCACAGGAAACTACTTCTCATACAAAGCAACAGCAATAGGAGAAAACGACCATAAGATAAAAGACCTGTTAAGAGAAGAATACAAAACAGTAAAACATGTAGACGAAGCAATAAAAATAGCATTAGGAATATTTAAAAAGATATTAGATAAAGAATATAATGAGGAAAGATTTGACGTGGCATTCATAAAAACCGCAGATAAAAAATTATCAAGAATAACAACAGAAGGATTAAAGAAATATGAGTAATGTAGAAGCGAAAATAAGAATTAACGGAAAAGTATTTGGAGTAATGGTAGACTCAGATAAAGCAATAAAGCTTAAAGAAGGAAAACTCGCAGATAACGAAATAAGCGAAGTATTAGTAAGCGATGAAGTATACACAGACATAAAAAAAGGGATGAGAGCATCAGAAGCAGAACTAGAAAACGCATTTAAGACAATAGATGTTAATGATATCGTTAAGAGAATAATTAAGAATGGAGAACTACAAATACCAACAGAGTACAAACAACAACAAAGAGAAGAAACCGTAAAGAGAGTAATCGACTTCTTAGTAAGAAACGCCATAGACGCAAAAAGCGGAAGATCATACACTAGCGAAAGAATAAAAACTGCGATGAGCGAAGCAGGAGTCAACGTCGATAACAGACCAGTAGAAGAACAAATACCAAGAATAATTGAAGCATTAAAAACAATAATACCAATAAAGATTGAAACAAAAAAGTTAAAGATAACAGTACCAGCAGAACATACAGGAAGAGCATACTCCCTACTAAAGGATTATAAAGAATCAGAAGATTGGAAGAATAACGGAGACCTAGAAATAATAGCAAAAGTGCCATCAGGAATGATAATGGACTTTTACGATAAGCTTAATAAGCTAACTCACGGAGGAGCCATAGCAGAGGAGATAAAACAATAAAATGAATGAACAAATAAAACCCGTAGCAATACCTGGGGAGATAATCAAGACAGGAAAAGAATACCTCCCAGGAGAATGGACAATGAGAATAGGAGACAACATAATAGCAACAAAATACGGAATAATCGATGAAAGCGGAAAATTCTTAAGAGTAATACCAGTATCAGGAATTTATACACCAAGAAGATCAGACTTAATAGTAGGAAGAATAACAGACATAACATTCAACGGATGGGTAGTTGACGTTGACGCACCATACTCAGCATTCTTACCATTAGCAGAATACCCAAAATTCATAAGTAGCGAAGAACTAGCAGAATACTTAGATATTGGAGACCTAATACTATGCCAAGTTAACAAAAACAAAAGAAAAGGCGTAGACTTAACAATCAAAGGAAGAGGGCTAGGAAAACTTGACGACGGAATGATAATAAAAATAAACCCTAATAAGGTACCAAGAGTAATAGGAAAAGAAGGAAGTATGGTAAGCCTAATAAAGAATTATACTAATTGTGAGATAACAGTAGGACAAAACGGAATAATATGGATTAAAGGAAAAGAATTAAAAGATGAATTATCAACAAAGAAAGCAATAGAATTCGTAGTAGAAAAAAGTTCTGTAAACGGGCTAACAGAAATAATGAAAGAATACCTAGAAAACGGAGGAAAAAAATAATGGCAGATAATATTTATACTAAGAGACTCGACGGAAGAAAGATGGATGAACTAAGAAAGATGAGTGCAGAAGTAGGCGTGATACCAAACGCTGATGGAAGCGCAACATTCTCATTCGGAAGTACTGTGGCAATAGCAGCAGTATACGGACCAAAACCGTTACACCCACAACACTTACAAAATCCAAAAAAAGGAATAATAAGATGTAACTATGACCTCCTATCATTCTCAGTAACTGAAAGGAAAAGACCAGGACCATCAAGAAGAAGCCAAGAAATAAGCAGAATAATAGAATGGGCCTTAGAACCAGTACTAGGACTTGATGAGTTCCCAGGAACAGTAATTGACGTCCATCTAATGATAATACAAGCAGACGCATCAACTCGTTGCGCAGCAATAAATGCTGCAGCAATAGCACTAGCACACGCAGGAGTGCCTATGAAAGACTTAGTATCATCAGTATCAATAGGAAAGCTTGACAAGCAACTAGTAGTAGACGTAAGTAAAGAAGAAGAAGATTACCATGAAGGAGAAGGAGCAACAGACATAGCAATGACATTTATGAGCAATAGCGATAAAGTATTAGCATTACAACTTGATGGAAAGATAACACCAGAAGGACTAAAAGAAGCAGTAAAACTGGGAAGAAAAGCAACAAAAGAAGTACATAACTTACAAGTGAAAGTGCTAAAAGAATATTTAGAGAAGACAGGAGGAGGAGACTAAAGATGGAAATATCAAACTTAACAAAGAACAGAATAAAGGAATACCTAAACAAAGGAACAAGATTTGACGGGAGAGAACTAACAGAATTTAGAGACATAAGTATCGAAACAGGAATAAGCAATAAAGCTGAAGGATCAGCAAGAGTAAAAATAGGAAAGACAGAAGTATTAGCAGGCGTTAAGATGTCAATAAGCGAACCATATGCTGACGGCCCAGAAGACGGAACAATGATGGTAACAGTAGAATTATTACCACTATCATCACCAAATTATGAACTAGGACCACCAAAATTCAAAGCTATAGAATTAGGAAGAATAACCGACAGAGGAATCAGGCACTCAGGATTCATTGATTTTAAGAAACTATGCATTGAAGAAGGAAAGAAAGTATGGACTATATTCATAGATATTTATTCAATAAATGATAACGGTAACTTAGTAGATGCATCAGCAATAGCAGCAGTTGCAGCATTAAGAGACGCAAAGATACCAGTAATCAACGAAGAAACAGGAAGAGTTAAGTTTGGTGAATGGACTGAAGAAAGACTCCCATTAGTAATGGAAAAAAACCCTATAAATATTACTTTCAGCAAGATAGGAAACTCCATAATCATAGACCCAATATCAGAAGAAGAAGACTCAGCAGAATCAAGAGTTAGTGTAGGATTAATAACTTACGATAAGAAAGTAATGATTTCATCAATTCAGAACGGAGAACCAACAGAATTTGGTATTGATGAATTAGGAAAAATATTTGATAAAGCTGAAGAAATGTATTTAAAGCTAGGAAAAGACGTTAATAATAAAATAGAAGAAGCAATAAAGAGGAATAATAAAAAATGATGAAGAGTCTTAAAGACGTAGAAAAAGATTATACTAAGTACGAAGTTGCAAGGATACTTGGAGCAAGAGCATTACAAATATCAATGGACGCACCACTACTAGTAAAGATTGATAAAGACGTACTTGAAAGAATAAAATACGACCCTATAAAGATTTCCGAAATAGAATTATTATCAGAAGCATTACCAATAACTGTTAAGAGACCACTACCAAGAAGAGCAGAAGAAAAGAAGATTAGGATTGTGGAATCAGAAGAAGACGATAAGAAGATTGAGAAGAGAGAAAGAGCAGAAGAAAAAGAAATACTTGAAAGCGGAGACATCATGGAATTAGCAAACCCTGAAGACGAAGGAAGAAACGAAGAAAAAGAAAGAGAAGAAGGAATAGAAGAATAATTCTGAGAAATATAATAAGATTAATTACATTCCACAAGTTATAAAAGTCCAATAATACTAGTTCTAACATGGGAATATTTAACTTTTTCAAGAAAAAGGCGGTGGAAATAAAAGTAGAAAAGAAGAGAATAAGAGTTGAAGAACTACCAACATACATTGAAACAGAAGTTATCAGTAATGAAGAAAAACATAAACGCTTGAAGGAAGAACTAGAAGGAATAAAGAAAAGCATGGAAGAAAGTATGAAGCAAGCAGTAAAAGAACTAAAAAATTATGATCTGGAAAAAAGAAAAGAAGAAGAAAGAATAAAACTAATAGTGAAAAAGAACCTCAGCAACTACATAGAACTATCAGAAGAACTAATAAAAAAGCTTGGAGAAGTAAACTTTGAAGATATTAACGAAGGAATAAGCAAGATAAACATAACAGTAAGAAACACTGATAAGAGAGCACTCATGAGCTACCAAAAGGCCAATATCCTAGTAGGGAAAGAATTAGCAGCAGTTAGAGAAGTGTACAGCAAAGGAATTAATGAGTTGAACAAACACTTAGAAGAAAACAACCAAGTAATTAAAGAAAAAGAATTATTAGAAGAAGCAGAGAGGTTGTTAGAAGAAAAAGAGAAAGTAAGGAAAGAAAAAGAAAGAATAAAGAAAGTCACTATTGATGAAGAAGGAAGAATAATAAAGCTAACAGAAAATAAGGAGTTATTAAAGAAAGAGTTAGAAGAACTAATTAATAGTGAGAAACATAAGAATAAAGAATTAATAATAAAAAAACTAATCGATAAAAATAAAGAATTAGAAGAGAATATTAAAGGAATAAGAAACCACTTAAACCTAAAAGAATTAGCCAACACATACCACCACGACGAAAGAAAACTGGGAATAATTAAGGAATACAAGGAAAGCTTCATGAGAAAGTTCAAGGAAGAAGCAGGGAAGGACTTGAAAGCATTAGTAAAAGATGATAAGAAAGTATTATGGCACTACGAAAATATTGAAAATATTGAGAAAGAAATAAAGAAAATAATCATCCCAGAAGACGGAGTTGAAGAAAAAGAAAGAATGATTGAAGAAAACATTAAAGAAACAAACAGAACTAATAATTTAGTGGAAGAATACCACAAAGAATTAGTAAAACAAGAAAAACTAATAAAAGAAAAGTTTGAGATGATAAAGAAGATGCTGAAAGAAAGTGTGATTGTTGAAGATAACTAAACCTTGTCATTAGGATGCTCATGACCTCTGATAACCCTTTCTTTAAGGTCATCAATCTCCTTAGAACGCTCATTGGTATAAATCTTATGATTATTACGAGCCTTCATTATGAGCTTTGAAGTATACTCACCACCAAGGAAGTGAGGCATGATAACATAATCAGCACCAAGACGATAAAGCTCTAAAGCATCAGAAATCTGCCTAGCAGTAACAATGATTACAGGACGAATCTTAAAACCACGGAACTTATTAAGCAACAATTCCCCGACATCCTTATCAGGAATAGTTGAAACAATCACCGAAGAATGCTTAATACCCAAATCATCAAGAAGCTCAGAATCCTCAACATCACCATAAACACAATTAACACCCTGATTATTAAGGATCTTAACAGTATCAGGATCATAATCAACAACTAAATACTTCTTAGTAATCTTATCAAAAGCCTTGAGTATTGAGAAACCAATACGGTTATAACCAAGAAGTATGTAATCATAATGCTTATCAGAAATCTCACGATCAATAATCCTCCTCTTCTCAAAGACCTTCAACAAAGGAGAAACAAGAAGGAATAACTTCTCAGAATAAATAATCATATAAGAAGAACCAGCAATAGTAACAAGCCCTATAAGAGTAATAAAGGATAAGATTTCAGTAGATAAATGACCTACCTTAACACCAAGAGCTATAAGAATTAAAGAAAACTCAGAAATTTGAGCAACAGTCAAACCAGCCATAAACCCAGTCTTACGACTATAACCAAGAACACCCATGAGAGTAATAACAATTAAAGGATTACCAATAAGTATGAATAAGGACAAAATTAAAGCAGGGATTAGTAAAGAAGAGATATTAGCGAACACCATCTGACTACCAAGAACAAGGAAGAAAGAAATAATGAAGAAATCCCTCAATGGCTTGAGTCTTGAACTAATCTCAGGACTATAAGGAGAAATCGATAATGCAACACCTGCTATCAATGCACCAACCTCCAAAGAAAAACCAAAGTAAGAGAATAACGAAGCAAGACCAAGACCCCAAGTAATAGCAAAAATGAATAAGAATTCCTGAGACCTAGCAAAGAACTTACTGAAGAAAGGAACGACAAAAATACTTATAGGAAATAATAACGCTGCAACTACTAAACCCTTAGCAAAAGTCAAGATTAGAAGCCCAACAGAAGAATTACCTGAAGAAAATGACGATATGAACATCAAGATAATAATTGCTACGAAATCCTGAACCAATAAGAACCCTACAGAAATCTTACCATAAAGCTTCTCCAAAGCATCACAATCAGAAAGTAACTTCATGATAATAATAGTGGAAGAGAAACTTAAGGCTATAGAAATGTATAACGAAGTAATAACAGAAAAGCCTAATAGTAAACTAAGAAAATAAGTAATTAGTGAAGTAAACGCAATCTGACCAATACCAGTAACTAATGATACCTTACCAACCTCCTTAATAACCTTAGGAGAAAGATGAAGACCTACAAGAAACAACAAGAAAGCAATACCTAACTCAGAGAAGATAGTAATAAAATCATTATTAGAACTAAGAAGATTAAGAAACAAAGGACCAACAATAATCCCCGAAAGAATATAACCAATAATTAAAGGCTGCTTAAAAACCTTCATAATTAAAGAAACAACGAATACTACAGCTATGACAATACTAAAACCAATTAACGCACTCATGATAAACACCCCATTTTAATGATAATAAATGGCTCAGTGAATATAAAAAGTTATCTAAAAAGTGAGCTGTAAAGTTAAAGAGAGCTATGAATCTAAAAAATTAATATTTCCTTCTAGCTAAACTCGAGAGAAAGATAGCTGAAGAATGATCTGCGAAAGGATATGTCCTTACATCGATTTTTTCTGTTCTAGTTTTGGCTAATGCTTCTGCAAGTTTTTTACCATGAGGTTGAAAAGGAATCAGCAAATCGCTACTTCCGAACCTAGAAAATATACTACCTAATGTTAGATTTTCAGTATAGTTAATTGGACTAAATTCTTCAAGTTTACGTTCATATTCGTTAGGTGTTCGACAACCAGACTGTCGAGCGGTATGTCCTGTTAAAATGCTATCCCATGCAGAAAGTCCAAGTTGTGCACCTCCTACTAAAGAAACTAACTTTTTCACTTTTCCTTTTGGCAAGTTAGCAGCCAACCTTATAGATAAAACATTCCCTAAACTTATCCCCATTAAATTTATTGCCAAACCAGAGCCTATATCTGTTTGCATTCTTTTAATAGAATTTTCATAAATTGCTCTCAATTTGACAACTGTCTCCAAAGGGTCAGAAACCATTATTTTTTGGCTAGAAATAGTATATATTGTTCTTTTACCATTTTGAGGAAGTATTGTTTTACTAAAGTAATTAATATCAGAGATTATTCTAGGGACAAAACAATACCAGCTTTCTTGATGATTACCATTATATTCCACTTTAGGATTTTCATTTACATCTCTTTCTATAGGATTCCTAAGTTGTCTTTGAGTATAATGCTTATCGAAAAATCCAAACATAAGATTAATTTAAGAACTCGCTTTAAAAATCTTCCTGAACTGCTGTTGATTTCCTTATCAACCCTAACCATCTATTTTCTCCTAAATCTAATTCTTGTCCTGCTCTATTACATGGAACTTCATCTAGTGTTGTATGGGCTTCTATAAAGTTATGTTGAATAATTAATGCATTCATTAGTATAGGAGCAGACCATAAGGCTTTCAATCCTCTAAAATCATCCACTCTGTCTTTAATTTTCATAAAAACAGTTTCTATTCTGTAATTATGTATTTTAGTAACACTTGCATTCTGTATTTTATGCTCAATTGTCAAACTGCCAATCTTGTTAGAATAGAAGAGTTTTCTAAATGCTTTAGGATAGAAAACTCCACCATCTGTCTGAATAAATTTAGGTTTTCCCTTCTGAATTGATTTAAACAGGAATTTCTGTGCTTCTATGGGATTACCAGACAAACTATAATGAACTCCAGTAATTAATCGAGTATCCCAATCTAAACAACGCCAAAATCTGTCATCTCTTCCACCACAATCAATTAAGGTTTCATCAGCATAGAAACTATTGCCCATATTATATCTCAACTTATCAACAAACTTGCTAACTTTTAATGTATATCTTCTTACCCAATCAAGAATACTCATATGGCTTATTTTTGTGTTTAAATGTCTGCTTAATTGATTTCTCATCTTCCTGCTTGATAAATTAGAAATGTACATATCAATTGACATTGTAATAATGTTTTCATTATTTCTCATTCTGTAAAAGCCATTATCGATGACAAAACGATAATTGCAAAGTTTACACCTATACCTTTGGATTTTTCCTCTTTTTTCTGTCGTTCTTAATCCATCTTTCTTAATGTTTTTCTCTTTGCAATGTGGACAAATTACATCTTTCAGGATATAGTTAGGTACCTATTGTTTATATATCTTTCGGCACCTAAGTTACTATTTGCTAGTGGGTACCTAAAGGTTTAAATATAAGTAACTCTTTCTTATCATATGAAGTTACAAAAACAACTTTCTAGAAAAGTAGGAAATATAGAATATGCTAAGTGGGTTATTGTTATACCACCTGAAACAATTAAAGAACTAGAATGGAAAGAAGGACAAGACTTAGAAACAGAAATTAAAGATAAAAAACTAACTATTAGGAAAAGTTAATTTTTTTGAGCAAATCAGCACCCGCTTACTTTACAGCTCACTAAAAAGGCAAGGTTAATAAGTACTAAAGACAATAGTGAACTACCATAACCTAAAACTTTCATTTTGAGGTTATGG
>PFDC01000035.1 GCA_002763035.1 Candidatus Pacearchaeota archaeon CG10_big_fil_rev_8_21_14_0_10_35_13
AATTGATAAAATTCTCGGGTTAACAGAATGGCTTTCCGGAAAGATTGGTCCTGAGGAACTACCAGATATCCATAAAGCCTTAGAAGGATTAGGAAATAAAAATAAGAGATACTCTATTGATGAATTAAGAAAACATCTCGAATTGTTATTAAGATAATAAACAAGAAACATTTAATAATCATTAACAATTAGTAATTCAATGAATCATAAGAGGATGATACCATTCTATGCATGTATACTAATACTCGCGTACTTCGCAGTGCACTACTTAAGTACTGGAAACTATGAGTTCATGGTTTATATTGTATCAATAGGAGCACTAACAGGGGTCTTAATGTGGAGTGATAAATACGTGAAGTACTTAGCATTAGGGAAATGGGGTTATACTATCTGGTTATTAGGACATATGCTCGGAGGAACATTAAAGATTAACGGAACAAAGCTTTACGGAACAATAATAATTAATTGGTTAGGAGAACCATTCAACATATTAAGATTTGACCAAGCAATACACTTCTACCTTTACTTAGTAATGCCGATACTGCTATACTCAATAATTAAGTGGGCAGTAAGAATTAAGAATTATGAGAATACTAAGAAATGGGTTGTTGGAATAATAATAGTACTAGCAGCTATAGGAATAGGAGCAATTAACGAAATTATAGAATTCTTCATAACAGTATATTACGCAGGATCAGGAGTAGGAGACTACTACAACAACTCAATAGACCTAATATTTAATGCACTAGGAGCAATAACAGGAACAATAATAGTAATGATGAAGAAATGAAAGGTATGATTCAGAAGAATAATACTTAAATAGTTCAGGATGATTAGTAATAATATAATGAGTCATAAATATATCCCTAAGACTATTAATTTGAGATTTGACCCTAAAGAAATAACTGATAGTGAAGGGAGAGTTTTAACAAGAGAAGCGAGAGTATTATGGTTAGGACTTACAAGTAAGATTCTTGATACCCCAAAACTTCGTAAAAAATGCTTAGAATTCGCTGATGGTTTAAGAGCCCAAGGCATCCCTGAAAGCTCAGAAGACTTAGGAAAGAGGCTTGAAAGTTATGGAATAAAAGTCAAACAAGAACACCTGGAAGAATTATTCCCTTACGTTTATGAAGATAAAGAACCAAACTATAGGGTTTTGGAAAAGTAATAGAGAAGAACACAAGGGTAAACTACTAAAGAAAAGTGCAATAACACCAACATCTTAATAAACCCAGAATAATTAATTATTAAGAACAGGAGTAAAAAGAGGAAATTATGGAATTCAGTGCATTAGCATCAGGAAGCAGTGGTAATTCATTCTACGTAGGAAACTCAAAAACAGGAGTAGGAATACTAATAGACGCAGGAATAAACTGCAAAACCTTTGAAGAAAGAATGAAAAGTATTAATCGTAGTCCTTTGAGTATTAAAGGAATATTCATAACTCACGAACACACAGACCATATTAAAGGAGCTGACGTTATTAGCAGAAAGTACGGAATACCAGTATACGCAACAAAGAAAACTTTTGATGACCGATTTATAGCAATAGAAGAAAGACAAGAAGTAATAAAGAATGATGAAACAATCAATGTTGGAGGGATGATGATTGAAACATTCAAGAAGAACCACGGAGCCTCAGATCCAGTATCATTCAACATTCAAACAAACGATAAGAAAATATCAGTAATCACTGATGTAGGTAAGGCATGTGATAATATTCATGACAACATTAACGAATCAGACCTATTATGTATTGAAGCAAACCACGACCCTGACATGCTAATAGAAGGAAAATACCCATGGTTCCTAAAAAAATGGATTCTTAGCGATACAGGACACTTATCAAATAAGCAATCAGCACTAGCAGTACTGGAACACGCAAGACCAAAGATGAAAAGAATAGTACTATCACACCTAAGCGCCCACAACAACACCCCCGAAGTAGCAATGGAAACTTACAAGAAACTAATAAAAGAAAGAAGAGACTTGCAACCAACGATTAACGTATCAGTAAGAGAATACGCAACACCGGTGATGAAGATATAAAGCATAATTTTATAAATCACGAGAACAAGAAGAGTAATTTGTACAGGGTTGCTGGCATTAGTGGCAGTTTTTAGCCCGCCTTTTTGTCTGGGCAACTACCAAAGTACTAGCAGTATAGAAACCAACTATCACCCAAAGAGTTTAGAACCCACAAAAGAAATAACAGAGGATTATATTAAGAAATATACGAATATAAGGAATGGGGTAGGGATTAGTATTGATGATACCGAAGAACCGGTGGAAGGTCAAAGATAATTACCGGTGTATTGATTTACATTTGTCTTATAGAATGAAAGGTGTAGCTCAAAAGTTTTAAATAATTCAAACACTAATAATAATTATGAAGATAACAAGCGTTTTTGTTGAAGGAGAAGAAATCCCTAGCAAGTATACTTGTGATGGAGAGAATATTAATCCTGAAATAGTTATTAATGAAATTCCTGAAGGAACTAAGAGCCTAGTAATAATCATGTACGACCCCGACATCCCAGAATTCGTTAAAGAAAAGTTCGGAATAAAAGAATTCAATCATTGGGTAATCTATAATATTAAGACTGAAAGGAATGAGTTAATAATACAAGAAAATAATGTAAACTTAGGAACCAGAGGAATGAACAGTAAGGAAGAATTAGGGTACACAGGACCATGCCCCCCAGACAGAAGACACAGATACTACTTCGAAGCATACGCACTAAAAGAAGAAACGAATATCAAAGAAGGAGCGACGAGGGAAGAAGTAATGGAAACGATAAACGGAAAAATTTTAGGAAAAGCAGTGTTAATAGGAACTTATGTAAGAATAGCAGTATGAAAAAAGTGTATTCAGAAGTGACATATATCACTAGGCAAAACCGAAAATTAGTTCGCAGGTGAAAACCTGTGAATCCAATGAAAAGATAGTAAAACTTAAAAGGATAATAATTCTAATTACTTTATGAGGTGTTGGCACCTTAGAAGCCTGATTCTGAGAAATAATAACATGGAAAGAGAATATGAAGGAATAGCAAGAGTAATAAGATTAGATGATAACCAAGTAACCATGGAGTTACCTAGAGGTTCAACACTTAAAGAAATACTAAACGCTGTTGAAAGAGCTACGATAGTAAGAGCATTAAGAAATTCTAAAGGTAATAAGAGTGAAGCAGCGAGAAGTTTAGGTATTTGGAGAAGCGATATATACCGAAGAATAGAGAATTATGACATCTTAAGGAGGGAATATGAGTAAACGATACGACGCAATAATAGCATTAAGCAGGAATTGGAAGGCTGAGAGTCATAGAGCATTACGTGAAGGAAGAAAAGAGAGTTTAGGAATTGATGACTTGCACCCAGAAAGTAAGATGGTAGCAATAGCAGGAGCATACGCATTAATGGACGGAAAGGCCGATAAGCTAATAATATGCGGAGGAAGAACAGCAGGAATGAAACACCCCTCAGAATCCTACATGATGTTACAATATCTAGAAGGACTATTCCCAGAAGTAGCTGAAGAACTAGAAAGAAATACTCATTTAGACCTTAACTCAAGAGACACTAGAGAAAACGCATTGGAAGCAAAAAGAATAATTGAGGAAGAAAAAATGGAAAGGGTAGCACTAACAGCAGTAGGGACACAATTACCAAGAGCATTAAGAATATTTAGGAATAACGGAATAATAGTAAGCGAAGGTTACACAGCTGAAGGACTACTAAGAAAGTACGGGGAACAAACAGGAGAAGAAGGAAAATGGATGAGAATACTAAGAAACTACTGGAGTAGCCCAGAATTAAGAACTAGAATACCACAAGAAGTAATAACTGCTACTTTAGTATTCTCAGGAATAGACCCTAAGGGTGAACTCACAGGAAGAATTACTAGTATGATGCCAACAAGAAGAGGACACATTTAAGAAAAAGTGATGAAGTAATGATAAGCAAGTAACAAGATTTAAAAATACAATGCAACTAATAATTAAATAAAAGAGCAGTGATGATGGTAAATTCAATAATAATTATACTGGCAGTGCTTATATGGATGTTCTTAGGATACAAAGTTTATGGAAGTTTCATAAGCAGACGTTTAGGAATAACTGATAAGAACAAAACACCAGCAATAACACACCACGAAAAAGGAAGTGTGGATTTTTCTCCAGCAAAAAAACCTTTCCTCATAGGACACCACTTCGCAAGCATCGCAGGAGCAGGACCAATAATAGGGCCAATACTAGCCATTAGTTATTTCGGATGGTTACCAATAGTACTATGGGTATCACTCGGTTCAGTACTAATAGGAGCAATGCATGACTACACAACACTAATAGCATCAGTAAGGAATAAAGCCAAAGGAATGAGCAGTCTAGCAAAAGAATACTTAAACGACAGAGCAGGATGGATATTCGGGCTGATGATATGGATAACACTAATACTAATCATTACAGTATTTTCAGTATCGGCAGCAGAAAGCATTATAGGAGCACCATCATTAGTAATACCACTAATAACGATAACAATAGTAGCGATAATTCTTGGAATGGGAGTACAAAAATGGAAATGGAATTATAAAAAAGCAACAATTATTGGAACAATAATAATCTTGGCATCAATAGTAATAGGTTACGAAATACCAATAACGATTAGTTTAGCAAACAGCACAGTAGTAAGAAATATTTGGGTAACAATAATAATACTATATGCTGGAATGGCATCAGTACTACCAGTATGGTTCTTACTAAGACCAAGAGATTACCTAAGCAGCATACAAATGGGACTAGTAATGCTCCTAGGAATAATAGCAATAATTATTACTCACCCAACAATGAACGCCCCGGCATTATATAATAGCGGAGTATTCCCGTTATGGCCAATACTATTCATAACAGTAGCATGCGGAGCAATTAGTGGATTCCACGGACTAGTAAGTTCAGGAACAACAAGCAAACAACTAAGTAAGGAAAGCCACGGAAGAGCAGTAGGGTACGGAGGAATGTTAGGAGAAGGACTACTAGCAATAATAGTAACAATAGTTGTATCAGCAGGACTATTATGGAATCCCGAAGGCGGAGTTATAGGAATGGCAGGAACATTCCAAACAACACTAAAACAAGGATGGATAGTACTATTCGGCACAGGATTCGGTAATATTGTAGGAGCATTAGGAATACCGCTAATAACTACGGGAGTAGCAGCATTATTAGGAGCATTCATGGTAAACCAATTCATACTAACAAGCGTTGATACAAGCACGAGACTAGGAAGATTCGTAATCACAGAACACTTAACACCAAAGATAAAGAACCATTATTTAGCAGTGATAATAACACTAATACCAGCATGGCTGTTAGCAATCACTAATAGTTATGAAATACTATGGAGACTCTTCGGAAGCAGCAACCAACTAATAGCATCAATAAGCCTAATAACAATAACCGCTTACTTCATAAGTAAAAAGAAAAAAGCAGGATTTATAGCAATACCAGCAATATTTATCTTAGTAACAACACTAACAGGACTAACATACTTAACATTCAGGAGTGGAGGATACCTAAGCAACGGAAATTATGTCCTGGCAATAATATCAATGTTAATGTTCATACTAGGAATAGTAGTAGCAATTGAAGGAATCATTAAAGTATTCAAACACAAGAAAAGTATTAATACTAAGAAAATTAGCAGTCAATAATCATGAACAGTAGCGACATCCCTTATTACAAACAAGAAAATAGTGACACCTGCGCAGCAGCAGTACTAAAAATGATTCTAGAAACATTAGGAATAAAAAAAACCGAGAAATACTTAGCAAAAGTACTAGGAACTAATAATAAGAGCGGAGTAAGAGTAGAAAACATTGTAAGTTACTTAGAAAGACTAAAACTATCATACGCAGTATTCAGGAACGCAAGTCTTGAACAAGCAATAAAGAAAATAGAATCAGGATTCAGAATAATCGTAGGATACAGACATCCAAAAATGATAGGGCATTACGCAATATTATTAGGAGCAGATGAAAAAAATGTTTATTTACAAGACCCTAACCCACACACACCAAAGATAGTAAAGTATTCTAAAAACTACTTTATGAGGTTATGGAAAAGAGGACTAAAATACGACAAAGAAAGATGTTGGTTTGTAGGAATAAAAAGAAATCATAACCCCCAAACCCACTCATTAAGGAAAGATTTATATAGTTCTAAAAGATTACTCAAGTAATAAAATAGAACCATAAATAATATGAGGATAATAAAAATAAAGAAATATCAGGGAATAACTGGAGAAACCTCTAAAAGAAAAGTTGCAGAAGCATTATTTATGGATCCAGAAGAAGAACGTACCCAAAGCGACCTTGCAAGAGAAGCAGGTATCGCCAAACAAAACATTAGAAAGATTACCGAAGACTTGCGAAAAGAAGGAATAATCATAGTAGGAAGACTTGGCAGAACATGGAAAATTAAGGCTAATATGGAAAACGAGCATTATAAGAATAACAAAATTGCCTATAACCTCAATTTCATATACAACAGCGGATTGATAGAATTTCTTGTAGAACATTTCAATAATCCTAAAACAATAATATTATTTGGGAGTTTCATAAAAGGAGAAGACTCGGCAAGTTCTGATATAGACATCGCAGTGTATAAAGAAAAAGAAAAATACAAAACATTAGAACTTGAAGAATTAAAAAAGTTTGAAAAAGCAATTAACAGAAAAATACAAATACACTTATTCAACAAAGAAAATGTTGACAATAACTTATTCAATAATATAGCTAACGGAATACTTCTATTCGGGTTTTTGGAGGTGAAAAAATGAAGAAAGAAATGATTGACAGTTTAGTAAAGAAAGGGGCTTTGAGAGCTAGAGAAAAAGACCTCTACAGGATTAAAGCAATGATTGAAAGATTAACTAATAATTCTGAGTTCATAACCAAATTACCTGTTAGAGCAGAATCATCAGACATAATCTTCAGAGAAATTTATGAATCAATAAGACAGCTAGGAGATGCTAAGTGGTGGCTCTTAGGCTACGAACCAAGAACCCATGATGTAAGCCTCGATATACTAAAAGAATTAGAAATAAAAAATAAAGTTAAGCTTAATAATCTGGACAGGATAAAAAAGATAAGACACGACCTTAATTACAGAGGTATAGGAACAATAGTTGAACAAGCCAAAGAAATACTGGAATTATGGAATGATTGCGGTAAAGAAATATTAAGTAACCTACTAAAAGAAATAGAATGATTATAATCCCCAAACCCACTCATTACAGAAAAAACAACCTTTTTCAACAGGACAAGGCTTGAAACCATCATCATAAGCCTTAAGAATATCTTTAGCAGTTGATAACATCTCATTCATAACATCATCAAGATTGAAAGAAATACGCAAAGAATTAATGTCCTTAGCATAACCATTATCATCAAGGACAAACTCTTGAGGCTTCTCCTTCTTAAGCATATCAAGAGTCAAAACTTTAGGCTTACCAAGAGCCTTAGAAGCAAGAGCATAAAAACCAAGTTGCCAATTACGATACTTAGGAACAACATAAGAAGCACCAGTCTTATAATCAATAATTTCCAGACCATCAGGACGGAAATCAATCCTGTCAGCCTTACCAAAAAACTTTATCCCATCAAGCTCAGCAAATAACGGAACTTCAACCTTAGAATTATTATCATACTTATCATTATTCCTCTCAAAGAAAACCTTGATTAAAGGAATAGCATCATCAAGACTAATAGAACCCCACTCATCCAAAGCCTTAAGAGTCTTAGCAAGACTAATAAAATCATTAAGAGAATGATAATTCATTAAGACACCCCTCTCAGCAACTAAATGAACAAAAGAACCAAGCTTAATAGCATCCCAAGAAACAGGACCAAAATCAGGCATGTTATAGACGTACTGATACTCAAAACGCTTTTGACACTCATCAAAAATCCTTAATGAAGTAGGAGAAAAAGTCCTAGGCCTACTAAGAACAAAACTATTAGCATCATCACTAGAACCAATTAATGACTCAGGATTATCACTACGAAGAATATCAAAAACACTAACTAACTTATCAACAATAACCGAAGGCTCAACATACTTAGTACTAGAATCATTATGATAACTAATAAAAGGATTATTCTTATAACTAATCTCATTAAGAAATTGTGAAGGAAGAAACTTCCTACTACGATACTTAGTAGAAAAAGTCATGAATAAACGATTCTTAGCACGAGTAAAAGCAACATAACACAACCTACGCTCCTCAAGAAGTTGAGAAACACACTCATAATCCTTAACTAACTCAAAAGACTCATCAGGAGTATAATCAGAAAGTTTATCCTTATACTCAGGAAGAAGTTCTGAAGGAATAATACCAGAAGTAATCCTCTCAACAGGAAAGAGCTTCTGAGCAAGTGATGAAACAATAACAGTATCATACTCCAAACCCTTAGTAGCATGATTAGTCATGATACGAACACCCTTCTTATCAAAATCAGGAGCATTAACATCAATATTCAAAGACTTCATAATATCAAGATGATGAAGGAATGAAGAAACATCAGGAGCATTAAAATCAGAATATTCAGAAGCAACAGAATGAAACTTCTCAAGAACTAATACTAACTCATGATTAGTAGAACCATCATTCTCAGGAAGAACCCTAGTAAGACCTATAACTTCAAAGACCTTACTAATAAGTTCAGGAACTTTTAAGGAAACACTAGGAAGTAAAAAATTAATACGAGAAAATAATACCTTAACAAGAATTCTAGAAGACTCACTAAGAGACACATCCCTTAAGAGATTATTAATAATACTCTTACTAAGACAATCAGAATCACGACAAGTCTTAATAAATCGAGAGATCATTATTATATCCTCTTTAAGAAGTTTAGAATGATAAAACAAATCCCACCAACTCTGCTCACCACCAGACTGATTATTACTTAAACGATTAAGAATATCAAGATAATCAATGACTACACGAACCTGAGGAATCTTTAACAAAGGTTTTTTAGTAACAGAAGTAAAAGGAATACCACGGAATTCTAAGAAGTGCTTAAGAAGACGAGACTGTTGATGAGTACGGAAAACCACACAGATCTCTTCCAATGGAACACCCCCAGAATTAACAGACTCAATAATCTCAACAACTTTACGAACCTCCTCCTTCTCATCAAGCAACTCATAAACCTCAAGATTATCACCCATAATCCCAGAAGTATTAGAAACCTTGAATAACTCATCAAGATTCTCAGAAGAATAATTATTCTTAATTAAATCATGAGCTACTGACAAGATCTTATTAGTACTACGAAAAGACTCATCAAGAGCAAATAATTCACCACTAGTAATACTGAAAGCCTTACGAAACAAACGAAGATTATCCTTATAAGCACCACGAAAACGATAAATGCTCTGATTAATATCACCGACTACAGTAATATTACGATGCTTACCAGCAAGAAGTTCTAAAAGATCACACTGAAGCTTATTAGTATCCTGAAACTCATCAACTACGACATAATCATAAGATTCAGAAATCTCAGGGAAAGACTTAAGCAACTTTAAGGCGTTAGTATTAAGATCAGAATAATCCTGAAGGTTCTTAATACCCTTGAGTTTTTCATAAGCCCTCCAAATCCTCAAGAACCTTAACAAACTAGTGATCCTCTCAAGCTTTTCCTTACGACCCTTAAGCTCAGCCCTTTCTTCCTTAAAAAAATCTTCCTTAACACTCTCGGTCTTATGAAGAGTGAAGAGTTTGAGAGTAATATACTCAAGTTTTGATTCTAACTCTTCCAATGAAAGATTGTCCTTATTCAAGGAATTAATGTATTGTTCTAAAGCCTCAGGAGTAATCCCTAAATCCTTAGCAACACCAAGAGTATCAACGTAACGATGACAATAATTAGCATTAAGACCAAAACTTTTGTGAATAAGAATCTTAGCATCATCAGGAAGAATAATACGAAAATCTTTCTTGATACCAATCTTCTCACCATGAACCCTTAATAAGTCAGAACAAAAAGAATGAATAGTACGAACTACAGGTTCCTTAACTTCAGTAACAACATCAACCTTCGGAAGCTTCTTCAATAACCTCTCACGCAAGGAATTAACCGCTTCATTAGAAAAAGTTAAACAAACAATCCTTTCAGGACTATAAATCTTAGAATTAATAAGATAATCAATTTTTCCAACGATAGTATGAGTTTTACCAGTACCAGGACCCGCAAGTATTACACAAGGACCTTTAATCTTAAGAATAGCACTCTTTTGTGAAGGATTAAAACCATCAAGTAACGAATTATCAGAATCTCCCATAAAAGATAATAATCGAAGGAGTTTATAAGAATAACCGTGCCACTCAAGGGTGAAAAGAGTATAATGAATGATAAGAATTAAATAGTTCTATTAATAATAAGAACTATGAAAAGGGAGTATAAAGGAACAATTATTGAGGAGAGTTTGGAAGATAATAGGGTACTTAACAAGTTAGATATCAGAAAGTTAAGAGTTACTAAAGAAAGAAATCCTGCTGATAGATGGCACTTATTTAGTGTTTTTGTCACAAAGAAAGAAATTATCAAATTCTCAAAAAAGATCAAGCAAGGGTGGTACATGCATTTTTGGAAAAGAAGGGAAGTCATAGTAATATTCAAGAATAAAAGATTTGAGTTTGATTATGATAATAAAGAATCATGGAAACCGGCAATTGAATACGGCATTTCATTAGGAATACCAAAAAAACAATTAGACTTCCCAATTGACAGAACAAACTACTAATAATCTATAAAGTAAACACCCCCGACCATGATAATCCTTATAAATAATAATTACTAAATGATGAGATGAGAGATGAAGCCTACAGAGTATCTGATAACCCTAATATCGCGAAAGTAATAGATGAAGAAAGAATCCTGCAAGCAGGGTGCCTGATAGGTAAAGAAGAAGGCTACAGGATAATAAACAGAACATTTATGAGATTGTTAGGCACAGTATTCTTAACAGCTAAGGACAAAGGACTAAAGGAATTATTAGTAGTTGCTGATGGAAAGTTCACACCAGATTATCAAGAATTAGTAAGAAGAAGATGTAGTTTTAGTAAAGAGAACGAAGGAGTTTATGACTTTATGGCACAAGACTTTATGAGATGGGTAAGCGAAAACCCACAAACTACTATTGTTGAAGAGGGGACTTACGAAGTACGCGGAGAAGAACTATTCCTAAAGATTCGAGACTTCGAAAACTTTGCAACGCGCCCCTCACTTCTTAAGCCGGAGTTTGCTATTAACACTTCGACCCATAATGGAAGATGACCAAAAATCAAACCCCAAGAGTGTTACAAGAACGGTAACGCCTAGAAAAGTTTAAAGAGTATTACCATAGTATTACTATCATGGAAGTTGTATCAACTAAGCTCACTAAGAAGCTAATTATTGAAATAGAAGAATTAGTCAGTGAAGGATGGTATGCGAATAAGTCAGAGGTTATACGTGATGCCATCAGAGACTTAATAAAAAAACTAAAGGTTGAACGCTTAGAAAGCGCAATAAAAGAAGATATAGAGTGGGGGCTCTATGGAGAGTAAAGCAGTAATTGATATAGGCCCAGTAATCCATCTGACAGAAATAAAAGCTATCACTACACTAAGAATCTTTAATGAGATAATAACCCCAACAGAAGTGAGCAAGGAATTAATCAGAAGTAATATTATAATCCCAGAATTTATAAAAATTATCTCAGTGAATAGTGGTAATAAGAAACTGATAGAGATATTAGCAAACCAGTACTCATTAGACATGGGAGAAGCGGAAGCAATAGCATTAGCAAAACAAGAAAAAATGGAATATTTACTAACTGACGACCTAGACGCCAGAATAGTAGCAAAAAAGTATTCATTAAAAGTTCACGGAACTGTTGGAATACTGATAAGGGCGTTCAGGGAGGGGATAATAACAAAAGAAGAAACAATCAAGAAATTACGGGAACTGGCGAGTGAGTCAACATTGTACATAACCAAAACATTAATAGAACAAGCAGTAAGAGCAATAACCAATTATAAGAATTAAAATCTAATTAATAACCTACGGGCGGACTAACCCTAGCACCAAATACTTCAATACCTAATTCCTTAATTTTATCAACTACTTCTTGAA
>PFDC01000023.1 GCA_002763035.1 Candidatus Pacearchaeota archaeon CG10_big_fil_rev_8_21_14_0_10_35_13
AAAGCGAAACAAGAAACTTCACACTAACAAACAAAGTAGCACTAAGACTAGAAGAAGAAAACGGAACATTAATGGTGTATAATGTAGGGAACGTAGAAGTAGGAATAAGAGTACTAGAAGGAGAAGAAATATTTAACAAGAAAAATATTACCTTAATACCAGAAGAAGGAACAAGAATCAACACCACTAAAGAAAACCTCATAGTAGAAGGAGGGATGAAATGATGAATAAGAAAGCAATAATGCTAATAATCATAGGAATTATAATAATCATGAACTACCTAATGATAACAAGTGCCTTAGGAGTAAGCCCAGGAAGAACAACAATGAATTATGATGAAGGAGACAGAGAAGTACCAATAACCATAGTAAATTCTGAACATAAAGAAATGACCGTTGTGATATACACAAGAGGGGAACTAGGACCATACATAACACTAGAAACACAAACAACAACACTAAAAGCGGACGAAGAAACAAAAACTATCCAATATAAAACACGCCTACCAAAAGAACTAAGTCCAGGAAGACACGTAGGAGAAATAGTAATCATGGAAATACCAAAAGAATCAATAAAAACAGAAGACGGAAAAGAAATAATCATTCTGGACCAACAAGCAGTAAGCGCAACAGTAGCAGTAGTAAGCCAACTACAAGTATACGTAATAAGCCCAGGAAAATACTTAGAAGCAACAATAGACATAGTAACAGAAGGAGCAGGAGAAGGAATAGCAAGAATAATAATACCAGTAACAAACCAAGGAAAACTAGGAATAGGAAGCGCAAAAGCAACAGTAGACATATACACAGCACTAAACGAAAAAGTAGCAACCCTAACAACTAACGAACAAAGCCTAGAAAGCCTAGAAAGAAAAGAAATATTCGCCGAATGGAACTACAAAAGCGAAGGAATGCTACCAGGAAAATACCGAGCTGTAGCAACAATAAACTACGACGGAGAAACAGCCTATGCAGACAAGAACTTCGATATCGGTAGCAGAAACCTCGACATAGAAAGCATAATAATCAGCAACTTTAAAATAGGAGAAATAGCAAAATTCAATATCTTAGTGAATAATAACTGGAACGAACAAATAAGTGATGTAAACGTACAAATAGAAGTATACAATGACGCCGGACAAGTAATGGCAGACTTCAAAAGCGCAAATTATGAATTGAAAGAACTAGCAAAAACAACAATCGTAAGCTACTGGGACACAACAGGAGTAGAAGTAGGAACCTACGAAGGAAAACTAACACTAAAATACGGAGACAGAATAAGCGAAAGACCAATAAAAGTAACCGTGAAGAATAACGGAATAGAAGTAGAAGGATTCACAGGAACAGCAATATTCCCTAAAGCAAAATTGTTAAGCACAACAAACATACTAATAGGAGTAGTGCTACTATTAGTAATAATTAACGGAATATGGTTCTACCTATTCCTAAAAAAGAAGAAAAGAATGAACTAGTAATAAAAAACCAATAATTAACGAAATACCATTAACTTTGGGCGCAGACAAACATAGAAAATATTTATAAACACAAGAATATTATCAATAACAATGAAAAAGAGCAAGGCAAGAGTGATAGAGAAGAAAACTTTAACAGAAAAAATAATTGTGTGGTTATTAATAATAGCAGTAATCTTGTTCTTAACATCAATAATAATCACACTAACACAAGGAACAGGATACGAAAAAAACCCTGCAGGAACAGGAAGTGTAGCAAGAGGAAATGGACAAGGAAACCTAGGAATAGTAATAATACCAAACCCTGAAGCAGGACCACCAAAGGAAACAGGAGAAATACGATGAACACTAAAGGAAAGATTAGTACAGCAGTACTACTATTAGCGGTACTTGCAGTGGCATTAGCAGCAACAAACACCTACATGTCAATACAAAAAAGTTCAGGAATACAAGAACAATACACGACAGGGTATGCAGGAACAACAGGAGAAGTAAACATTACCGTAGTAACCGTTCTAGACGTAAACTTTACTTATGATTTCGTAAACTGGAGTACAGGAAGCATAGCCGGAGGACAAACAAACGCAAGCCTAAGCACTATAGGACCAACAGTAGACAGAGGAAACTGGACAACAACACAAATAAACCCCTTAATACTAGCAAATATTGGAACAATAAACGCATCAATACTACTAGCAGGAGGAGAAAACGCAGCAACACTACTAGCAGGAAGCGCAGGTAACAGAA
>PFDC01000047.1 GCA_002763035.1 Candidatus Pacearchaeota archaeon CG10_big_fil_rev_8_21_14_0_10_35_13
TACTTCCTTGATAGTCTTCTCTTTGATAGCTGTTCTCTCACGAATAAACCTCTCTAATCCTTCATTATCGCATGATAACAGGCTAGCAGACCTATCACTTCCCTTAAATCCTCTATAACCCCTCTTTCTTGATTTGGTGCTAGCCCTTAAAACATCAAAGTCTGGAAAGATTCTACTCACGACTTCTCTAAGGATACTTATCCGGATTCCTGATGACCCTAATGATTCAATTAATGGTTTTCTTACTGCCATAGAAACAATCGGTTCTTTTGTTCCGTAGACTGCTACTAAGAAGTCTTGGAAGGTTATAGCCCCTTCTTCATTGAGATAGGGTCTAAGTCTTTCGATAATTCTCTCAACTACCACCGCAGGTTTATTATTCCTATAATCAAGCGGTTCTTCTAGTCCGAGTTGTTCCCTGAGTATCCTCTCATAAGGTACTTCCCCTTTAGCTCCTTGGTATAAACGTTTTTCATGGTTCATACACATTCTTAGTAATTAGGAGTTTTAAGTATTATTATCCTTTAACACTATAACAATTTAGGAGAATGTTGAGAATACTTCTTTCACAATCTCAGCGTCCCAATGTTCTTCTCCAACCATTGTTCCTCCAACTTCTGTGGTATTCAGATTAATTAGTTCTTTTTCTCTTAGTCCTAATAATAATTCCTTTATTCTTCCTTTAGGTTTTAGTGTTCTATAATAAAATGTTTCTAGTGTTCTTACTCCTTGACTAATTAGCATTAATGCTTTTAGTTCTTCTTCGTTTATTCCTAAACCCTTTTTTATTTTCTTCTTCTCTTTTTCTTCCATGGGAGGTATGGATTCTTCAGGTATTAAAAGTTATCAGGAGCACTTAGTAGTAATAAGTTAGTGTTTCATTAACTTCAGGGATTATTAGTGGACTGACCACCGCCGCTGGTAGTCAGCCCATCATCCCAGCCTTTTAGGGGGATGATTATGATTTAATTGACTGTTATCCTCTATTCTTAAGCTTTTCCTCTAATCATTCCTTGCATCAACAAGTTATAAAAACCTTGCTTTTCTCAATCCTTAATGATTGTTAAAGTGGTGGTTGTTCCTAATTCCTCAGAATTAAGAGTCGAGAAGTTAAATGATGGTTCTCTCAAGGTTTTCCTTACTGAAAAGCCTGATAATAATAAAGCTAATATTCAACTGATTAAGGTATTAGCAAAATTCTTTATTACCAATCATTCCAATATCCATATTAAATCAGGGGTCCGTGGTAGGAAGAAGGTTGTTGAGGTGAATTTATGAGTTATCGTCAAAGGTTGTTATCAGAATTTAAAGAACACGCCTCAGCTAAACCATTCACAAGAAGGAGTCTAGTAGGGCTTCTTAAAGATGATAATCTAAGATTTGTTTTTGAGTTTGTTAGTAGCAGGAAGTATCGGGGTAGGGCCCATCCCATTTTTAAGCCTTGGCCTTACCAAAATGAAGTTACTGGATGGGTTATAGGTCTTTCTGTTGACCATCCGGATAATAGTTCATTAGAAGAGTGTGCCAAGGTCATTGTTCATGAGTTAATACATATTTATTGGAGTAATTGGCGCGGTGTGTTATCAGAAAATTATAAACTTATAGAAGAGGAGTTTATTGATGGGGAAGCGGAAGCTTTTTATCATCATAATAAGGGTTTTTGTAAAGCTCTTTATAGGAGGTTCATTAATGGTTTTCCGTAGGAGAATTACTAAGCGTAAGAGTGGTGGTAAGACCATCAGTTATGAGTTTGCTGATGATATTCGTGCTAAAGTTGTTGATGTGGTTCAGACTATTCCTGAACTTGATCATTTAAAGTTCAGGCTTGATAGTATTTCTTGTATTCGTAGTTATTATTCTGGTAGCAGGGGCACTATTGCTCGTTGTCATGCTCTTAGTAAGGTAATGCAGATTTCTCTTAATAGGGATGGTTATTATGTTCTTGAGTTCATTCATGAACGTTATGATAATCTTTCTGAGGATGATAAGTTTAGGACGATAATTCATGAATTAATGCATGTTCCTAAAGCCTTTGGTGGTGGCTTCAAACATCATGATTGGGTTAATGAGAAGAATGTGGAATTATTCTTTAAGAAATATAAGAGTCTTAAGAATAATAGTTGGTTCTAAAAACTATTTACTATAATGTTATTCTCAAAATATCTTCTTCCATCACATAAAAGCTTTTAAGCTTCTGTGAGATAATTCTTTAATGGGTCTTAATGCAGAATTATTTATTGATGATAAGAGTGTCGTTATTAAAGATATTAAGAAGATGAATGGTTTGTGGAAGGGTAAGGGTTTAATGTTTGCTAGTAAGGATAAGGCTGATGCATTACTCTTTGAGTTTTCCACCGACGTTAATAGAACTATTAGCTCAATATTTTGTCCTCCGTTTCTTGGAGTTTGGCTTTCTGAGGATAATAAAGTGATTGATTATAAGATTATTAGTCCTGGGAAGTTTTCTATTAGTTCTCCTCGTCCTTTTCGTAAACTTATAGAAGTTCCACTCAATAGTAAATACTCCGACGTTATTGAGTTTGTCCTCGAGAGGGGAAAGGTTTAAATACATTCGAGGATTTTGTTGATTAATCAATTTGATAAAAGGAGGTAAAAAATGGGCAAAGTAATTCTTAAAAACGCAATTACAAGAAAGCCAGGACATCTTTACTACATCGACGCTAAGGGCAATGTTTGTGAAGCAGTAATGGCTAGAGGCGGTAGAAAGAAGAAGGCTAAGAAGGCCACTAAGAAAAAAACCGCTAAGAAGAGATTGTAATTCTTCTAGAGCAATAGTTTAAATTTTATTTTTTTTAATATTTTTTTGATTCTTATCCATTCATCGGTGGGTAATTTCCC
>PFDC01000148.1 GCA_002763035.1 Candidatus Pacearchaeota archaeon CG10_big_fil_rev_8_21_14_0_10_35_13
GCATAGCCTATCAGGCTAATAAGCACCTAGATTAAAGCTATGAGCGTTAGCGAATTATTTTGAGAAAGGAATCATGTAACCATTATATAACCCTAAGAACTTCGAGCTTCTAACCAGTCCTCTAATAGCCTCAACAATTCTTGGCAATGCAGAAACATAATCCTTATCCCTCTCCAACTTTTCCCTAAGAAAAACCCTGCCATCAGAAAGTATTATGCTTCTAGGACGACACAGATAATGAGGCATCTCAGAACTATTATCTAAAGGAAATAACAATCCAGGAACTATATCAACATCAGGAATTCTTAAATGAGAACCATCATAACCCCGACCGATATTTCTTCGACGAACATCATTATTGGTATTCCTAATAAAAGAAAAAAAATGAATGAATCATCATAACTAAGAATTCTACCCTTCTTAGAAGGCACTTCTGGAAGTGAACAAAATTTTAACATAATCTTAGAATAGTCATTAGAACAACCCTCGATAACCGCATTTGGAAATAATACACCACTAACATCTTCTAAAGGACTCATAAACTGATAAGATAATTATTACTTAATAAAATTATTTGTTGTGAAGAACAATGATTAAAACAAGACAAGAAAATGGCCTCGAGGGGTAAAGAAATTAAGAATTTCTTAGACTGACATTCTCATGAATGCCTCCTGCTAAAAATTCTTACAGAATTTTGGCAACATTATAATCTTACGATTATAAGTATTTGAAAAATCCCCTAACTAAATGGCCTCGAGGGGATTTGAACCCCCGACATCTGGATTTCTGCAAACACCAAAAACGTTAGGAATACTAACAATTCTCAGATTATTTAAGAGTCCAGCGCTCTAACCGGGCTGAGCTACGAAGCCATAACAATAAAACTAAGAAACAAGGTCTTTAAAAGTCTTTTCTAAAGTTCTTTTTAGACCCTGAAGCCATAAAAATTCCTTATGAAAAGAAAGAATTTTTGATGTTTAAAAATCTTAGGATAGAAGAAAATATAAGACTAACAATTATTAAAGAATATAATGGAGAACAATAATCGTTTAAAAAGGTGAAAGATATCTTAAAGGATGAATGAAGAAGAAGGCAGAGTAATACCGGGATTTTCTGGCATAGGAAATTTTAGAGGGAAAAGATTAGCAGAGTTTGAAAAATCAGAACAAACAGTTCTTAACCACTTCTTTACAAATGCTGATTCTAATGTTTATTGTGCTACAGACGAAATGCCAGGAGAATTTTGGGCATTATTAATGGGGCAGTATGCAAGAAGCAGTACTACCGCAAAAGAAAGGCTACTAGAATTATTTAGGGATGTAAGTGCTAAAGATAGTAGTGCACCAACACTTGAAGAAGTAGCAGCCGTCATAGAACAAGGAGGGAATCTTAGAAGAATGCTCTCAGCACATTTAGAGAAATCAGGAAAACACACAGAAACTTATGGTGTGAAATATGGGCACGCATCACTTAGAGATTCAGGGATAATAAGAATATGCTTTGAAGGAGTAAGTCAAAGAGCGACAAAACATTTAGAGGCAGCAAGAGAAGGGGCGTACCAAGAACAATCAACTAGGGCAACAAAATTCTTACCAGAGAATCTTGGAATACCCACAGAAATAAGGGGAACACCATTCCAAGCAAGAATGGAATCTTTGAACGAAGAGGAAATAGGATTATACAACGATGTTCTTTTGGCAGCTAGAGAATATCTGTTAAAGAAAAACCAACCATTAAGAGAAGCATCAAATAAGAAAATTAGAGAAGAAACTGGAAATCCTGACCTAAAAATAAGCGATTCTAGGTGGGAAGGGATAATCGGAGCTAAAGCTTTTGACATAGCAAGATCATTATTACCACAAAATATTACAACGTCATTAGGGATGACACTCAATGCTCGAAGAATGCAAGACCAATTGACAGAATGGCAATCTTTAGAATTTGAAGAAATGAATGCTTTAGGAAGAGCTGCACAAATTGAAAGTATGAAACTAAATCCTACACTAATGAAGTATGGGAATCGTAGTGAGTTTCATGCAGGCTTATCAGCAAGAGCAAGAGATTTATATGACGAACTTATAGGGACTGAAATTGAAGAAGGATTACCTTACGAACAAACACCATTAAGCACTAGACTTATGGCCGTAACTCCGGGAATAGAAAACTTAGTGCTAGCAAGTATCTTATTCAAGGGTGCAAACTCAAAATTATCCTTAGAAAAACTGACTGAAAGAATGAAAACCTTGAGTCCCGAACAAAGAAGAAGAATAGCAGAAAGTCAAACTGAAGGAAGAAAAAAACATGAATTGCATTCAAAAGCAATGGAAATAGGGAGTTTCGTTTTTGAAAGGTTTTATGACATAGGAGCATATAGAGACTTGCAAAGACAAAGGGGAGATCGACAACAAGCAGCACCTTATAATGTGGTAGCATTCCATATACCTGAAGAAATAGAAGAATTCCAAGATGCAACAATAAATGGTGGAAAGAATCTAAAAGAAAGATATCATGATCTACTGGGAAGAACTAAGAAGCTTTATGAAGATTTAAGAAGGGAAGGAATGCATGCAGTAGCGGAATATGTACCAATCATGGCTCATATGATAAGACATGTGACAACTAAAGATCCCGTACAATGTTGGTATGAGGGTGCGCTAAGAGCTCAAGCAGCAGGAGCAGACACCTACAGAGAAATAGCACGCAGAGAAATGCATCATGTACTGGAGCATTTACCATCCTTTAAAGGTTTGATACCTTTTGATGATACTCCAAAATACCCACTCAATAGGCTACCTGAAGCTGTTCAAGGAATAATAAGAACAGAACTTGCTAAACAAAGAAGAACTTAAAATAATCCCTACCTATATTCTCTCCAAGTATGCTTACACTTAGTACATTTAAAGAAACGAGTCTCGGCCTC
>PFDC01000173.1 GCA_002763035.1 Candidatus Pacearchaeota archaeon CG10_big_fil_rev_8_21_14_0_10_35_13
TTTGGTTAATCATTGCTAGGTTTGTGTAGTTCATGCTTTGTCCTACTGTTGCGCATATTCCGTTGTTTGCGGTGCATATTTGGCTTCCTGCTACGTAGCTTGTTGTTGTTGCGTTAATTCCTCCGGTTATTGTTATTAGTCCGTTTATTATGTTGTCTATTGTTTCTCCGTTAATGCTGAATGTTATTTTGCTTGTTACTGTAAGGTTTGCCATGTTGTAGTTCTTGTTGTTTTCTAAGTTGTCAGTAACGTTTGCTCTAAAGCTGTAAGGGCTACTAGTAAGGTTTATTCTTGGGGTCATTTCTGCGTCGTTCTGTACTGTTATTCCTAAGTAGTACTGGTCAGAAAAGTTTACTCCTACTGCTGGTATTATTGCGCTATAAATTCCGTCGTTGTCTGTTGTTATTGTTAGGTTTGCTGTTTCATGAAGGTTTGTTCCTCCAGTACTGGCACTCCATATTCTGAATGTGAAGTTGTAGTTTCCTGTTAGTGATACTCCGTCGGCATCAGTAAGTTTTCCGTGAACGTTAATCGTGCTTGGGAGTGCTGCTGATACGGTGCTTATGGAGACCATTACCATCATTATGATAAAGGTTCCTGTTATTATGGTGCTTAGAAGGTTGTTATTATGAGATTTTTTGTTAATAATGCCTTTATTATTGCCTTTTTCTTCATGATTATTCAAGATTTTCATAATTACTAAAACTCCCAAAATCGTGGTTATTAGCCCGTATAAAAGGTTTTTAAGGTTGCAGGAACTCATAGAAACTCGCTGGTGGTTTGTATAATTTATCATTTTTTCCCCTCGTTTTCTTGTTCCATTATGTTCTTCATTATTATTTCTACTTTTTTGCTTAGCATTATTGCGTTTTCCTCGCAGAATTCTTGGAATTTGTTGTAAACTTCTGAGTCTAAACTCAATGTCACCTTCTTTTTAGAGTGATTGCTATCATTCATGATTAAATTATAAGACTAAAGGGTATATAAAGATTTCCAGGGGAATATTTAGGATTATTTAGAGCCCTTTAGAAGGTTTTATACATCCATAGAAGTATAAAGAAGTGTATATTTAAACACCCCGTAACATTATTATTACACCAATATTCCTTTACAACCCTTCAGTTATTCGTCGTAACACTAAATCTTTAGTATTATGGATGATAACCAAAAGTTAGCATTATTTCTTCATTCCTTCAAGAATTCTCTCATAACAAAACACTGTAACATAATTATTACGCCCTGTTTAGCCCTTATTTCTTCAATAATTATTAGTTATCTCAGAGTAACTATTACTTCATTTATCGTCGGTAATTTAGTGTTTTCCCCAAATAATTAGTTTTTTTCTCTTTTTTCTTGCTTTTTTTGCAGTTTTAGGCGTTTTTGTCATTCACTAAACCCTTTGTTTCTATTACTTTAGTGTTGTGTTTTTCCCTAATTTTTCTTCCACGTTCCTTATTTCTTCGTTCTTATTGTCGTTTCTGGTAACGCCATTAATGAAAACATAGCAATGTTTCTTGCCGTTGGTTCTTCATAAGTTTTTATTCCTTGTTCTGCCGTAAGAGTTTTTGTTCCAACTCCCAAAGCAACAGTACCTGTTTCTCCTGCTATTCCTCCTGCTCCTGCCATTGCTCCTGCTCCTAAGAACGCTCCTGTTAGTACCGCTGTTTGTACGTCTGGGTCTAAGTATACTGGTACGTCACGATTGTATCCTACTGTTTGTGCGTAAGGGTTCATTTCAGTATACCTCTTATCATAATCTTTTCCTGTTACTTGTGCGTATAGTTCTTCTCCTCCATAAGTTCCTAATTTTACTGCCCCTTTTCCAGTTCCTACTACCCAATCTTTTAGAATTATCGGTACTTCTTCTACTCCTAAAGGCAGTAGTTCTTTAGAATAATAATCGTAAGTGCTGTCTTGTTCTTTATCTCCTCTTTCTCCCATAGCAATACTATGCCATCTTCCTGCCGGAGTGTTTTTTAATTCTTTGTACTTTTCTTCCTTTTCGCTTTTAGAATAAGTGTTATTCCGACTATAATTATTATTATTGCTCCTATCTGACGACTTGTTATCATTTTTTCTTCATCAATCGATTTATTATTTCGTCATATGTCTCCAGTTTAGTTATTCTTAATTTCTTCATCTTTTCTAAGGTTTTATGTTCTATTTGTATTGTTGTCCTTTTTTCCATACATAACTAAGACATAATAG
>PFDC01000112.1:0-3877 GCA_002763035.1 Candidatus Pacearchaeota archaeon CG10_big_fil_rev_8_21_14_0_10_35_13
TTCGGAGCATTAGGAAATGTTATGGTGAAAGAACCAGTAATTAATCAACCAGTAACAGTAGGTGGAGGAGAAACAACTGAAGAACCAAAAGACGCCATAGCAGTTGGAGGAACAGATGACATAGTGAATGAACCAATAGCAGTAGGTGGTGAAGGAATAACAACCGCTACTGCGACTACAACACAAAAAGTAGTAACATCATTCTTCAGCTCAATATACGGAATAAAAGAACAAACAACAAGTATAAGCGCAAACGTTAATGAAGGAGGAGTAAGTCCACTAGACACACTAGAAAAAACTACTACAGGAAGTAGTGGATACTTCGGAAGCGCAGGAAAAGAAAAGACAAAAACAGAAAAGGTAGCAAGCGGATTCTTCACAGCAACAAAAACCTTCTTCAGCGTAACATTCGGATTTTAAGAAGAAAGAGCATTATGTTGTAAAGCATAAAGAATTATTTAATGATAAAATAGTTATGACAAGAAATTAATCATACAAACAGACTAAGAAAAAAGAAAGACTAATAAGAAACTACCGATGGTAAAATAATCAAGTAGTAAAATAATGATGATGAAATAAACAAATATTTAAATAGTAAAACAACTGAATAAATAAATAAAAGTATGGTGAAAGAAAAGTTTTTAGGAACAAACAAAACATTACTATATACATTAATGTTCTTTGCATTGATTATAATGGCACTAGCAATTCTTTCCATTAATCTTGATGATGATTCTACTATAAACTTGAGCCCAGCAGTAGCAACTACTGACTTATTAAGTGATGGACAATTTGTTGTAATGAACCCTGATATTAAGAGATGGAAGAGCAATGGCGATTACGAACTAATAATTAACGCACTAAAATCAGTTAATGAAAAACAAGGAAATATGGTAATAACCGCTAATAATCAAGAGGCGGTAGTCAATGAAGAATATTTCAACTCATTAACACAAACAAAACAAACAAGAACTGTAGAACTACTAACAATACAGCTACCAGAAGCAATAAAGAGAACAAAAGAGATGACAGGAGAAGAACTATTCATTCCAAACAAGATAATAGGATTAGGAAAAGGGGGGCCTGAAGGAGGAGAATGGAAAGATAATAAAGGAACAGCATATTATCCTAATGATGACACCTTTGAAGAAGGAGACTTGCCAGGAAAAATCATTGAAAGAACAGCACCAAGAGTTAATGATGACCAAAACATGCAGTACATTCTAGAAGTAAGACAAAAATCAAAAGTCTGGGTATTAATAGACGATAAAGCAACATGTATTAATCAAAGAATATTAGAATTATTCCCTAATAAAGACTTCAACGCAAGAACAAAGGAAGGAAAAACCTACAATAGTTACTATAACGAGTTAAGCACTGGGAGTTATGAAATACCATTAAGAACTAAAGGATGTGAAGATAAGATAAGCAAAGCACCAAGATACAACTACATCTACTTAACTGATGGACTTCTAGGTGGCAAAGGCCCTAAGAATGAAAGAGACCCTAAAGACCCACAACCACCAGCAGAAAATCCTCAGTCAATAACGCCTAAACCAGAACTTAGTAAAACAAAGGCCTGTGGTACTGAAGTAAGTACTAATGACCCCCTATTATTACAAAAATCTTGCAGTGAAGGAATATGCCCTGACACAAGTGACGGAAAGAAACAGGTATGTGTTTCTGATTACGGAGCTATGAATTGCGGGTGTAAACCAGGAGAAGAAAGTACTGAGACATCAACAAACAATGAACCAACAGAACCAAAACCGCCAACCAATGTAATACCAACAACTGATGAACAATGCAAAGAATCAGGAGGAGTATGCGAACCATGTCCTGAAGGAACACAAGCAGTAAGAATATTAGGAGTATGCACTAATAATAACAAGAAATGTGTAGTCTGTGAAGCAGATAGTAGCACAATAAACCATCAAGAAGAAGGAGAATCAGAATACTCCTCAGTTGTTGCTGTTGGTGGAGAAGAAACAAGTAGTAACTCAGTAACTGAAGATACCCAAGGTGTTCCTACCACAACTACTGAAAATGAATCATTAGTTTCTGGTTTCTTAAGAGAAATAAGAGACTTCATAAAAAGCTTATTCTAAAATACGATTGTTATGGGTAACTTTAAAAACTGATAAAGACTAAAAGAATAATGACAAAGAAAGAGAAAGAAAAAAAGATTATAAAAGAAGAAAACGTTGAGAACATCGAAGGATTACCAGTACTAAACGTAGGAATAGTAGGACACATAGACCACGGAAAAACCACACTGCTATCAAGAATGACAGGAAAATGGACTGACCAACACTCAGAAGAACTAAAAAGAGGAATAACAATAAAGTTAGGATATGCAGATGCAATAATCAGAGTAGAGAAAGGAATATACAGCACAGAAAAAGGAAAAGCGTTAAGATACGTAACATTCGTAGACGCACCAGGACACGAAATGTTAATGGCAACAATGCTATCAGGAGCAGCAATAATGGACGCAGCAATACTATTAGTAGCAGCTAACGAAGGAGTAAAACCACAAACAAGAGAACACCTAATGGCACTACAAGCAAAAAACATTACTAAAGTAATAATAGTACAAAACAAAATAGACCTAGTAACAAAAGAAGAAGCACAAAAAAACTTTAAGGAAATAAAAGAATTCGTAAAAGGAACAATAGCAGAAAACTCAATAATAATACCATGCTCAGCACAACAAAATATTAACGTAGAAAAAATATTAGAAGCACTAACAACCATAGAAGTACCAGAAAGAGATAACGACACAGAACCAGTATTCGTAATAGCAAGAAGCTTCGACATAAACCGTCCAGGAACAAAAATAAAAGTGATGAAGGGAGGAGTACTAGGAGGAGCACTAAAAAAAGGAATACTAAAAGTAGGCGATGAAATAATGATAAAACCAGGAATGACAATAAAGAAAGGAAACCAGTACAGTTACGAACCAATAACTACCAAGATAAAAAGTCTATCAAGAGGAGAACACAAAATAACCACTGCAGGACCAGGAGGAAGCCTAGCAATAGAAACACTACTAGACCCATCAATAACAAAAGCAGACAGCCTATCAGGAAACGTAGTAGGGATAGAAGGAAAACTTCCAGAAATAACAGAAAGACTAACAATGAAACATACACTATTCAAAGAAATATTCAATGATAAAGAAAAAATGTTAGTAGAAACAATAAAGACCGGAGAACTACTAATGCTAAGCGTAAACACAACAATAACCGTAGGAAACGTACAAAAAATTAATCCTAAAGAAGAAACTATAGAAATGACACTAAAAATACCAGTAGTAAACTTCATAGGAGAAAAAGCAGGAATAGCAAGAAATATGAAAGGACACTGGAGACTAATAGGATGGGGAGAAATACTATAAACTTTAGTATATGAATTATAAACTTAGTACCAGCACTCCCGATTAATCATTGTTTACGACCATCATAATAAGCTTGAAAGAAATGAACTATAAAGACTGACAAATTAATCAGCAGAATACCTTCTTACATGATCGCGAGCACCAACCCTTCTTTTTAAGGAATCAGCCATGGTTAATAATTGCCTATTACTCATCCTATCATAAACCGCTATGGTATAATCATCAAAACCATTAAGATCACTAATAGGTAAACGTCGAGTAGGAAAACCAACAGGGACTAAGTCATAAACTTTTCTTTGATCGTAATTTATAGACCAGTTGCCACCTTTAACTTTTATTCTAGGAGTAGGATCACCAAACCTTAATTTAAGATACTTATTAGCCTTGGTAACAGAACCAATAAATGTAACACTATTAGGAGTTTCATCATGAGTGACTAATACAACAAGATCATTACCCTTACCCATAAGAAGAATA
>PFDC01000112.1:3917-6168 GCA_002763035.1 Candidatus Pacearchaeota archaeon CG10_big_fil_rev_8_21_14_0_10_35_13
AAAAAAGGATTAATAAAGATTATTGTGGTAAAAAAGAATTCTTAAAAGAAGAAAAACAAAAATTTATATACTCTCAGTTGATTACAATAACATGGAAATGATTAAGATTTCAAAAGAAGAATACGAGAAATTAAAGACACAAGCAGACATAGACGTAGAACTGTTACAACAGCTAGTTAAGAGTTTAAAAGAGATAAAAACAGGTAGAGTAATCAGAACAAAATAATAATATAGATTCTAATTGTTTAAGTTATCATCATTGACTAGTCTCTCAATTTCTTCCCTAAAAAATTCAAGGAAGAGCTTAATAGTATTAATAATTTTCTGTTGATTCTTCTTATTACTAATAGCAACCAGATAAATTGCTCCTAAATCATCATAAACTAAATAATAGATCCTATAATTCTCAAATCTTGATTCTCTAAACCATCTCACCCCTAAAGGATTGCCATACTCCGAGTTAAATACTAACTTATCCTCGATCTTATCAACTCTATCTTGAATATCTTTATTATACTTAGAAATTTCTTCTTGAAACCTAATAGAACGAAATACCTTGAATTCTCTCATGGAAATTAGAATCTTATTAATATTAAAAATCTTTTCATGAGGATAACTATTCCTTACCATCATCAACACCGTTACCATTCAAATCCTCAACTACCCCTGTGAGATCAGTGACCTTATTTTTTGTGTTTTTCAATGCTCATTCAATATATTCCTTTGCTGTTTCTTTTGTGAGAGGTTTCAGAACTCCTAAGCTTATTCCAACAAGAATATTATATTTTCGTTCTTCAACCTCTTTTTGTGTTGTATTGAAAAATTTTTTTCATTTCATAAATAGTAAAATAAAGTTGTTTATTAATTTATCGCGAACGCTTATTTTTATCCCGCCCAATGAGAAGCACTCTTAGTAAAGACTGTAAATGGTTTCTTCATTATTTATTTAAGATGTTTAAAATTACTAAAGAGGAGATTATCGGAAGATTTTTTCAAATTGTTTTTATTTTAATGGCTCTTGCAACAATGTATTCTGAGGGCTAAAATTTCTTATTGTTTCTATAATCTTCTTTGGCTTTGGGGGGGCTTTTTGGCTTAAAAAAAGAAGTAACTATTCATTTAACTTACTAGCTAAATTAGTTGCATAGTCTTTTGAATTATGTATATCATTTATACCATATCTTAAACGGTCATCATTCGGACGAATACCCAAAATGACTCCATTTTCATTGGTCCATACATCTAGTAAAAGAGTACTTCCATTAGCATTTATCGGAAATATCTTCCTTAGTGTAGGCATATTATTTGGAAGATTATCTCTAACATAATCCTTAACAACACCAGGAACGAAGTCTAATTCTAAAAATTTATTAACTTCTTTCATTCCCAAAGAAACCCTAGATTCGACATAACAAACTGGTCTTCTCCATTTTTCAGAATAATTTTTTTCAAACTCTGTTGGAACTTCAAAGCCATAGGTGCCTTCATTTAGCAATACCCTTCCTTCCAGTTCCCTAGCGTAAAATTCTTGAGCACGCCCAATACCTGTTTCCGATTCTGGCCAGATTAAAAAAATACGGTCTCTTGTAGCGAGACGCCCTTCATAACTCCTTAATTTTTCTTCAGAGACTCCCAATGAAGATTCTTGTGCTAAAGTTGTGACCATCTCTTCAAAACTATCAAATATGATTCCTCCTTCATGATGTTTTACTTCTGCCATGGTAATAGCAGTTGTTTGCTCATTTATAAACCTTTCGATTATTTAATCACTCTAAAGTTACAAATAATCCGAAAATAAGCCAAAAAAGAAGCTACATAGCCCCCTTGCTTCCTTAAAACAAAAGCTCTAACGAGCTAAATAAAAAAGCCCCTAAAGATTACTTACCCTCACCACTAGCGTAGCTTCGGTCCTTTAACAAGGATTATGAGGTTACGAAGTCTTGCAGACTTCTTCACCCAAATTCGCCTACGGCGAACTTCCCTTAATCCCAGTGTTGGGCGCAACCCATAAGCCCTATTCAGAAACATATTCGACAGTATCATATGGAAATCCGTCAGCTTCAGAGATATATTCATGAACACCCCCTATTTCTTTACCACCTTTAATAGTAATGTAATGGAATTTCTAGCTTCCATATTCTCCTGTTTGTTCTATTTTAATAAAGATTATTGTGGTAAAAGAATTATTAGAAAATCAAACATAAAGTTTAAATACTTAAACGTATTTACGTTTTTACACATAAATCAATCT
>PFDC01000112.1:6180-17565 GCA_002763035.1 Candidatus Pacearchaeota archaeon CG10_big_fil_rev_8_21_14_0_10_35_13
ATATCAGTACCTGAAGATGTAAGGAAGTTAATGAAGAAATTTTCAGAGATTAACTGGTCAGGACTAGTAAGAAAAGCAATAATTGAAGAGGCTGAGAGATTAAAACTAAGGGAAGAACTATTAAAGGAACTTGAAGGAGAAAAAGAATTTAATGAATGGGCTGTGAGGCTCGGGAAAATAGCAAAAAAAGGGAGACTTAAAAGATTAATGAAAGATGAGACTGATAATTGATAATAATATTCTGTTCTCATTAATGAAACCTGACTCTATGAGCTCTAGAATCTTTAATCTAATAAACAATGGATTTCTTGCACCAGAATTCATAAGAAGAGAATTAGGCAAACATGAAGAAGAATGTATGAGAAAATCCAAATTGACAAAAGAAGAATTCCATAAGAGAAAAATAGATGTATACAAAAAAATAAAGTTTTATCATTATGATTCTTATAAAGGACTGATTGGAGAAGCCATTAAAATAATTAATGATCCTGATGACGCGCCTTACTTAGCCTTAGCGATGAAACTAAAAACTCCATTATGGAGCAATGATAAAGAACTAAAAAAACAAGAAAAGGTTATTGTATTAACAACTGAAGAAATAGTTAAGATAATAATCTAAGAACTATTCCTTACCATCATCAACACCGTTACCATTCAAGTCCTCAATAACGCGAGTTAGATCAGTAACGCTATCACCAGACTGAAGCTTAACGATATGAACACCCTGAGTAGCACGTCCCATAACACGAAGATCCTTAACAGGAGTCTTAATAACCATGCCCTTAGCAGTAGTTACTATAACCTTATCAGAATCAACAACAGAAACAGAATTAATAACACTACCAGTCTTATCAGAAGTCTTAATATTAATAACCCCCTTACCAGCACGACCAGTAAGACGATAATCATCAACTAAAGAACGCTTGCCATAACCCTTATTAGTAATAGTAAGAATAGTAATCTTCTTAATATCCTTCTCCTGAGTAGGAACAACCTCAAGACTAACAACACGATCATTCTTATCAAGCTTAATACCTGTAACACCATAAGCAGCACGTCCCATAACGCGAACATCATTACCAGAGAAACGAATAGCCTGACCATCCTTAGTAATAAGTAATACTTCCTCATCCTTAGAAACAGGCTTAACATCAACAACAACATCCTTAGAACCAGGAGGAAGATTCATAATCCTAACACCAGCACTACGAGGCTTAGATAATAAATTTAAAGACAACTTCTTAACCTGGCCCTCAGAAGTAGCAAATACTAACTCACCAGAATAATCCTTAATAGCAAGAACAGAAGAAATACTCTCATCCTTAAGACTAAGAAGATTAATCAAAGCCTTACCCTTAGAATACCTCTCAGCAGAAGGAACCTCATAAGCCTTCAACCAATAAACCCTACCCTTAGAAGTAAAGAATAACAAATAATCATGAGTAGAACAAGTCATTAATTGCTTAACAAAATCGCCAGTTGAAAGATCAGAACCAATAACACCACGACCACCACGCTTCTGCTCCTTATAAGTCTGAAGATCAAGACGCTTACAATAACCCTTATCAGTAATAGTAATAACAACATCCTTCTTCTCAACCAAATCCTTCTCAGACAACTCCTTAATCCTACCAATAACAGTAGTGCGACGATCATCACCATACTTCTTCTTAATCTCAGAAATCTCCTTCTTAACAACCTTCAAAATTTCTGACTCAGAAGAAAGAATATTCTCCAAGAAAGTAATACTCTTATCAAGCTCGTCAGATTCCTTCTTAAGCTTATCATTCTCCAAAGAAGTAAGAGTAGAAAGACGCATCTCAAGAATAGCCTTAGTCTGACGAACACTCAAAGAAAACTTCTTAATTAAAGCCTCAGAAGCCTCAGAAGTATTAGAAGAACTCTTAATAGTCTTAATAATCTCATCAATTCTAGAAAGAGCCTTGATAAGACCACTAACAATCTCTAAACGATCCTTAGCCTTCCTTAATTCAAAATCACTACGACGACCAACAACCTTAACACGATGAGCAATATACTCCTTAAGGATTTCTATAAGACCAAGAATACGAGGCTGACCCCTAACAAGAGCAATAATATTAGCATCAAAACGAGTTTGAAGACGAGTAAACTTGTAAATTTTATTAATAGTGAATTTAGGATTAGCACCCTTCTTTAAATCAATAACTATACGAGTCTTACCCTTAGCAGACTCATTACGAATATCAGAAATACCAGGAAGCTTCTTCAAAGGAACAAGCTTAGCAATCTCAACAATTAAGTCAGCACGATTAACCATGTAAGGAATTTCCGTGATGATAATCCTATCACGACCCTTCTTAGACTCAGTAGTAGTACGACCACGCATAATCATCTGACCCTTACCAGACTCATACATATCTCTCATACCACCACTAACAAAACCACCAGTAGGGAAATCAGGACCTTTAACAATCTCCAACAATTTATCAAGAGTAATATTAGGATTATCAATCATAGCAATGATAGCATCAGAAATCTCAGTAAGGTTATGAGGAGGAATACTAGTAGCCATACCAACAGCAATACCAGAAGCACCATTAATCAACAAATTAGGAAGCTTAGCAGGAAGAACAACAGGCTCCTTAAGAGTAGAATCATAATTATCAACGAACTTAACAGTCTCCTTATCCAAATCCTGAAGTAATTCATCAGCGATAGGCTCCATCTTGGCCTCAGTATACCTTTGGGCCCCTGCGGGATCACCCTCGACAGAATTATGAACAAAAACACCGGTTGCTAAAGCAAAATTATGAGAGCCATTAACTGTTAAATCGTAAACATCCTCATGCTCTCTTAAAAACCCTATTTTTTTAACTTTGTGATTTTTATTAATTTCATATAATACTAAGTTCTTATCATTATCACAATACTTACTAATACCAAGATTCCAACTCGTAAAGCTCTTAGTACCAAAAACTTTCTTTCTAACGCTTTCATAATTATCTTTATTCAGTTCAAGATTATTATCTATTAAAAAGGAACATATTTTAAAGAACTTCTTTCTACCTGTAAGGTTGGTAGTCCTATTCTTATTGACAGTGATAGTTTTCTTGCGGAAAATTTCTCTGTACTTATCTATTTTCCAAAGTCTTCCCATAGTTCTTTTACCTCTCTTACTAAATTCTTTAATGACTTCGGGGTTGTCTCTAAGATACTTCTTATTAATCTCACTAAGAGTTTTACACATATTTTCTCTGTAATCTACATCTTTCCAATTTTTTAGATTTCTTTTACGCATCTTCTCAGAATATCTTTTCCTATTCTCATCATCCTCCCAGAACTTCTTTCTACCTTCTGCTATTTTATTCCTGTAATCCTCATCCTTATGTAACTCTGAGGCATGGGACGCATGTAACTTCCTATGAGCCCACCACCCCATTCGGACAAGATTATTAGGGTTGTTATTTAATTTATTAAAATCAGCATGGTGTCTTATTCTACCTGAACTCTTAACATAAATATTATTCTTAAGATTCCATTCATCAGACAAATAATGACAAAAATCCCACTTATCAGAATTAGGCTGATAAACCATTTTATAATTAACCATCTCAGGTTTAGCATCTTTCTTATTAGACAACCTTAGATAAAGAGGCATTAATGAGTCTCCCTCACTTAAGTCCTTAGCTTCCCTATAACTACCATCTTTTAACATGAACTTATGGTTTAATGTACATCTTATCACTTCATCATTATCTAAAGTTATGCTCATTATCTTAGCATTTTTAATCGTTCTACGAGGATTGATTATCTCGGCAATTGCTACTTTATTATTCTCAATTGTGAATGTAAAGTTTTTCTTGCCATCGTTATGTTCTTTAACTAATTCTTTAAATGATACCTTTCTCCCATCTGCTAACGAAACTTTTGTATCTGCAGTAAAACATCCAAAATTACCCTGACCCTTGACTAAAGGATAACGCAAAGAGAAATCCTGAGCCATACGAACCATAGCATCATAAATAGCAGAATCACCATGAGGATGATACTTTCCCATCGTTTCCCCGACGATTCTAGCAGACTTCTTAGTAACCTTATTACTCTGAATACCCATCTCATTCATAGCATGAAGAATACGCCTCTGAACAGGCTTAAGACCATCCTCAACACTAGGAATAGCCCTAGAAACAATAACACTCATGGCATAATCAATATAAGCCTTCTGCATCTCCTCAACTATTTCCGCATGAATAACCTTCTTACCAGCAACATCATCAACAAGATTCTTATTAAGATCACCATTAGCAACAGTACCTACCTTGTCCTCATTATCAACCATTACTTATTACCCCCAAGAAACTTTAATAATTCTTTAATACAACTATTATTATCCTTGAAAAGAATAGTATTCATACCAAGCTTTTTAGCAGGAATAATATTCCAAGAACGATTATCAACAAATACCACCTCAGAAGGCTTGACCTTAAGCTTCTTAAGAACAAAAGAATAATATTTTTTATCAGGCTTTCTTAAACCATCACGATTAGAAACAAAAACGTGATCAAAAAACTTCTCAATACCAGAATCCTTAATAAGAACTTCATCAGAAATCCAAAACTGATCACTAAGAATAGCAGTCTTAACACCAAGAGACTTCCTAAGTCTCTTAATAACCCTAAGAAGCTTACGATTCTTAGAAAAATACTTCTTAATATACTTCTTCCAAACCATCTCAAGTTTATCAGAACTAACACCAATATTTTTTGAGATAACCCTGAGCATTTCAGTCTTAGAAACCTTACCAACAATAGAATTAGGATAAGCAGTATCCATAGCATCAAACCACTCATCAATACTAATATTGAAAGCCCTAGCCATAGCCTCATTAATACCTCTAATTTGGTAATCAGGAATACCCTTATTATTCTTTGAAGGAATCTTAGTAACGATGTCCTGACCAACCATTAATACACCACCAACATCAAAAATAATTGCTTTAATCGTTGCCATCATATATCCAATACTGCCTCCGTTGAATGTTCAGCAATGAATTGTTTACGAGGCTCAACCTTATCGCCCATGAGAATAGTAAAAATCTCATCAGCACTAACAGCATCCTCAACCATGATCTTCTTAAGAGTACGAGCCTTAGGATCCATAGTAGTCTCCCAAAGCTGTTGAGGATTCATCTCACCCAAACCCTTGAAACGAGTAACATGACCACCCTTGAGTTTTTCTAAAGCCCTCTTAAGAGCCTCCTCAGAATAAACATAATGATCCTTCTTTCTACGAATCTTAAAAAGAGGAGCAACAGCAACAAAAATATTACCCTTCTCAATAAGCTTAGGCATGAAACGATAAAAGAAAGTAAGTAATAAGGTCTTAATATGTTGGCCGTCAACATCAGCATCAGTATTATGACAACAAATACCCCCAACTCCTGCAATAAAATTTTCGTCTCTTTCAACAGAAAAATCATAAACATAACCATTACTTGACTTTACTTCATTAATTGATCTAATAGGCAGAGAAACTAAATCACCACCAATATCCTTAAAAGAACGATTAATAGAAGGCCAAGAACTCTTCAATCTTTCTCTAATTTTATGAGCATTCTTATGACCCGACCACACTAATTCTAACTTTCTTAAGTCTGCCCTAGAAGATATGCTGATAGTATAGCTTTTAGAACGAGTAATAATCGGACCATCCTGATTTATTGCCGGTTCTCTAGCACTACAACTAGCAAAAATTCCTAAAGAACTGAAGAGATACTGTAGTCCACTAGCAATATCCTTAGAAGTTGTTGTATAAGAAATTGATGTATTAGAAAGAGAACCATCACCTAACAAGTATCCTCTCAAGAATTCTTTCCTTAATTCTGAAGGGGCATTAAAAACGATATCAGGTAACTTTTTTGTGTTTGATCTTAATCCATCAATGAAACCAAAAATCTTCTGCCATGCAACTGTAGCAACTCTATTTAGAACACGAAGTTCACTACAAGTAGGCTTACTTTGATAATACTGTGGAGAAACATCAAAGACTTTCTTGAATGCAGAGGTGATCTCAGGTAGTAAATGTTCATTATTCTTTCCAATAGCCAACCTTATCCCACTACGCTTTGTACAGGAACCCTCAGCAAGATAGAATCCTAACAACATAAATAACTCCTTTGTAGGATAAACAAATCTTGGTATTGCCCTATGATGATAATGATAGGGTGCTAATTTAACATCTTCTCTATTACTAAACCAGTCAACATCATCCTTGGAAAGATTACTCAATGAAACATAGGGTCTTACCCTATTCCTCGGAGCGCCCTTATACTGGGAAGACCATGCCTTCTCCAATTTGCTGGGTTCGAGTGATACTTTTGTCATAATATCCCCAATATCCGCACCAACAGATGATAAATAATTTTTCCAATTTGTTAATGAAGGAGTCGTTTCCCCTTTTTCCCAAGAATAAAAAGTAACCGGTTGTTTTATACCAATAGATTCACACAACTGAACATTAGTCAAGTTAGAAGCTTTACGTAAAGATCTTACTAAATTTAATACTGGACTTGGAACTCTAACTAATGGATCGCTTAACACATGTCTATCTTCATATTCTAATAAGACCTTACTTTTGTACCAATCTTCTACTGCCTTACCCCAAAGCATAATTTCGTTAGCAGAACTACTATCATGGAGAACTTTTAATAAATCAATTCTTTTCAAAGATTCTTCTGAAAGGGATAAATTTTTAGGTGCAACAAGTTGATCACTTTTTGTAAGATCACTACCCTTCTTTAACACGACATTACCATCTTCATAAACAAAAACACTATGGCTAGCCGTAACTTTAACAGAACGACCATAAGCGGTAGTAATCTCATACAAGGATTCATCAAGCTTGTGACGAATCACACTTTTTATAGGACTAAAACGAACTTTATTGCTGTCAATATCGAAACAGAGAACTTCGCCTAACTCAGAATTACTAATTTTCTCATAACCATCACATAACCCTCCATTATCTTCAGAAAACTTTTTATCAATAAATTCTCCAATGGTGACCATCTTCACAATCTTATCATCTCTAACAAACACCTGGCTTTCTCCATCAACACTCATTATGATGACCTTGTTATACCTAAGCTTCTCAATATCAAAAGTATCACCAATACCAGTACCGATAACCGTAATAAGATTAGTAATCTCCTCAGAAGAAAGAACCCTAGCAGGAGCAGCCTTCTCAACATTAAGAATCTTACCCTTTAACGGAAGAATAGCCTGGAATTCACGATTACGAGCCTGCTTAGAATTACCACCAGCAGAAACCCCCTCAACAATCATAAGCTCAGTCTTATCACGCTTCTTAGAAGAACAATCAGCAAGCTTACCAGGAAGCCCTGAAAGACCAAAAGCACTCTTCCTACGAACAAGTTCCTTAGCCTTCTTAGCAGCAGTACGAGCTTTAGAAGCATCAATAGCCTTAGAAGCAATCTTCTTAGCAATAGAAGGGTTCTCCTCAAGGAATTCTGTAAGGCTAGCACTAACAACAGAATCAATAAGCCCCTTAACCTCAGAATTACCAAGCTTAGTCTTAGTCTGACCCTCAAACTGAGGCTCAGGAATCTTTACAGAAACAACAGCAGTTAAACCCTCACGAACATCATCACCCATTAAACTACCAGACTTCAATAACTTATTCTTCTGAACATAATCATTAATAGACCTAGTAAGAGCAGTCTTAAAACCAACAATATGAGTACCACCCTCAGTAGTATTAATAGTATTAACAAAACCATAAATAGCTTCCTTATAAGAATCATTATACTGAATAGCAATATCAGCAACTAAGTTCTCAGATTCCTTCTTAAAATAAATAGGCTTATGAATAACATTCTTATTACGATTAAGCCACTTAACAAACTCTATAAGACCACCAGAATAATAGAACTCTTCAGTTTTATCATTACGCTCATCAGTAAAAATAATTTTTAAACCAGCATTAAGAAAAGCAATTTCTCTAAACCTCATAGCAAGAGTAGAAAAATCAAAATTAGTAGTACTAAAAATCTCCTCATCAGGAAAGAAAGTGATTGTAGTACCGGTATTCTCCCCAGAATATTTGCCAGTAACCTTCATCTTAGTAACAGCCTTACCACGAAAGAATTCTTGTTCATGAATCTTACCATCACGCCTAACAACAGCGACTAACTTTTTAGAAAGAGCAGAAACTACAGAAATACCGACGCCATGAAGTCCGCCACTAACAGCATAAGACTTCTTATCAAACTTCCCACCAGCATGAAGTTTAGTAATTACTAACTCGAGAGCAGGAACTTTATAGATCGGATGAATATCAACAGGAATACCACGACCATTATCATCGACGGTAACACTACCATCCTTGTTGATAGTAATCTTAATAAGATTACAAATACCTGCAAGGTTCTCATCAACAGAATTATCAACAACCTCATAAACTAAATGGTGAAGGCCCTCACGACCAGTAGAACCAATATACATCGCAGGCCTCTTCCTTACACCCTCAAGACCTTCGAGAACACTAATCTCTTTAGCTTCATACTCTTTTTTTGTTGAAGATTTTTCTCCCATAATGCTAGGAAAAATGAATGATAGTTTATAAAGCTTTCTACTCATAAAACTTAATTTGTCGACGGGAAAAAGGAAAAAATGCTAAGTGGTATGGTCTAATATTGCATAATGGAAAAGATATGTTAAGATTCAATAATTATTCTGTTTTTTTAGCCTGTTCAGCCTTCTCTGATTCTTTATCAAGTGCTTTCTTCTTCTTAAGATGGAATGTATCAGTCCATTTAGTCCTTCTAGGATCCCTACCAAGACGAAGATTCTTCCTACATTTAGAACTACAATAATGCCTTACCTTACCAAAAACATCAACTTCTGTAAGCCCACGAGGGATTTCATAATCCTTACCACAAAAAGTACAACGAGGCATATTAACTAAAAGCCCCCTTAGCAATTGACGATTTAATCCTACGAGCCTCAATCTCTGTTTCTCTCATCATAAGAATATCCTTAAGCCTTACTGGACCTTTAACATTCCTTCTAAGAACACGACCCTTATTTCTCCCCTGAAGAATACGACAACGAATCTGAGTAATCTCACCACGAGCACCAGTCCTACCAACTATTTCTTCAACTACCGCTGGCACTGGTCCCTCAAGTCCTGAAGAACCTTTCTTTTCATCAGTTTTACCTGTTTTTTCTTTTACCATGTTATAATCACTAAAGCTTTAATGCCAATAAAGAAGTAATAACTACTTCTTCTTATCAATCTTGGCTTCTCCTAAATCTAAAACCGCTACTGAAGAACAACCAACACTGATACCAACAGCAACCCCTAACTTTGCCTTGCTATCAACTTCCTCACACTGAATACCCTTCTCTTTGCAAATAGCAGGTATGTGTTGTATTATCTCCTTAGGCTCAACGTCCTTGGCATAAACTACTAACTTAGCAGTTCCTCTCTCAACAGCCTTAGTAACTTCGTTAATACCTTTCTCGATCTTACCGGTTTTTCTTGCTTTTTCTATTGTGGAGTAGAAATCCATTTTTTTCCTCCTAATATTTTATTCATTGGAATAGATAATCATTGAAAAACTGGTTTATAAACTTTATGTTAGTAAGAAAAATGATTAATAAAGAAATAAAAAAGATTATTATTAATTTCTATAATGCCAGCATCTAATATCTAACACCAAGATTATTAAAATAGATAGTTTTGATGATAGTAATTCTTAAATACCAATTAACTTATAGCTTCTTATGGGTCATCTAGAATATGAACATCTGAAAACTGGAGATGTAGATAACGTAATAAAAGGTGTTGAAAGATTAGGAGAACTAGCAAGAAACGCAAGAGATTATGAGAGGATCTTAGAAACTGCAATTAATGCTCTTTATTTTTTTCAAGAAGGGGGAAGAGAAAACTATGGCGGGGTATCACCACGGCTTGGTAGAATAAGTTTGAGCCAATTTAACTGTCATGAAGGGCCAGGAAAAGTTAATCTTGAATTTACCCCCCCTGCTATCAGTCGATGGAATCGTGATCCCAAATGGCCTATCGGCGTTATTGATCTAAGAAGGCTTTCTATTTCTCTAGGATGGGATTCTTCTGAATGCAGGATGGATACTAGAGAAGCAGAAGGAAGCAGTGATTTCCCTAATGAACTAATTAGAGATACAGAAAAAGTTATGGACCTTTTAGGATTAGTCAAGGAATATCATCCTATTAGTGAACTCTTTGAATAAAATAATACTTCCGAATAATTATTTACCTCCAGAAAACTTCTACGTCATCCGTTCTTTCACGAGGAGAAATATCAATATTCTTAATATCAAGAAACTTCTTCTTATTATTAATTATTGAATCATAAATAATCGCTCCAAGAAAAGCTATCATTCCACCATTATCAACAAGTAATGAATTAGGAAGAAGAAATAATTTAGCACCCCTATCATCACACATCTTCCTACACATTTCCTGAAGACGCTTATTACAAGAAACACCACCACCCAACAACAACTCAGACTTACCCGTATGAGCAAGAGCCCTCTCAGAAGCCTCAACAAGCATAGCAAAAGCAGTCTCCTGCAAAGAATAAGCCAAGTTATCAAGTTTGAACTTCTTAGAATCATACTTCTGCTTGAGATTAGTCAACAAACCAGAAAACGCCATATCCATACCTTTAACACTATAAGGAAGCTCAACAAAATCCTCCTCAACAACACCCTGAGCTAATTTATCAATAACAGGACCTCCGGGAAAACCAATACCAACATACCTAGCAAAAGTATCAATAAAATTACCAATACCAACATCAAGAGTCTCACCAAAAACTCTAAACTTACCACCAGCATAAGTAATCACCTGAGTATTAGCACCACTAGCATACAACAAAACAGGATCCTTAGCACCAGTAATACGACCGATTTCCAAATGAGCGATACAATGATTAACAGGAATTAAAGGAATCTTCAAACGATTAGCAAGACTCTTAGAAAAACGTAAACCCTCTAATAAACAAGGAGAAAGACCTGGAGCATTACTAACAGCCACAGCAACAATCTCCCCCTCAGAAATCTTTGCATCATTTAATGCATTATCATAAACTTTTTGAGAAACAGCCTTATGATGCTTAGCAACCACTATAGGAATAAGACCACCGCTATCAGTAGTGAATGACTCCTTAATATTAACAATGATAGAACTCTCAGAATTATTAAGAACTCCAGAAAGTTCTACAATACCAATACCAAAAGTATGAGCCGTAGTTTCAACACCAAGAACGTACTTCTTAACCATAATAAATAAACTATAATAATACTTATAAAACTTGGGGATAATAAAGAACTATGGATG
>PFDC01000169.1:0-1652 GCA_002763035.1 Candidatus Pacearchaeota archaeon CG10_big_fil_rev_8_21_14_0_10_35_13
ATATAAGAGACTAAACACAAAACAACGGGGCAAAAAGCCCCAATTTTTATTATTTTAATTTAAACCGAAAATACGAAAAACCACCCTACAATGTTCCTTTAAGGGCTAAACAACGGTGGGGGCGTCAAAACAATATTCTCGGACGTGTGCCCCCGTGGAGCCCAAATTCAAGAAAAGAAGAACGCACCGGAAGGGCGTAGTGTAACAAGAAAAAAAAGTTAATCTTTAAATGCCTAACATTCCTAAGGGCCCCATGATAACAAACCGCAAAAGCCCGCAAGAAGTCTTTGAAGACGCAAGAAATGATATTAGATCAAAGTTCAGACTAGAACTAACATTAATTGAACAAGTAGCATTAAGATGTTATGCAAGAAGATGCTTAGAAGAACAAAAAGGGTGTGAAAACCCAGACTTCGCATTCCCATCAGCAACAACCGAAACTGTAAGCAGATTCATGAGCGATTATTACAGAACACCAACAATAGACCAAGAGTTCATCAATTTCTGTGAAGACATAGGACTGGAAAAAGTAAGAAGATACCTAAGAAGAACTCAAGAAGAAACACATTCACCATAAAAAAACCACCCTCACTTGTCCCTTGAAGGGCTACACAACAGTGGGGGCGTTCTAGTACTTTGTGACATTCGAGGGGTGGTTAATCATTCGTCACTACAACGTCGATAAAACAAAGAATTCTATTTTCTCTTTGCTATGATTAAATATATCTCTGTTGGAAACTTAATAATGTAATCTTTCTTAACAAAATATTCTTTTACTTCAAGAATAAGTTTATCACGGTCTTTTTTGCTCAAAGAAATAACCCAAGAGTAAGTGTTTATTAGAGAAATAAATTCTTCTTGACTATATTTCTGGATGAACTTATATTTTTTGATTATAGTACTAGAAAAAAGTTTACTCTTTACAACCTCTTGTGACCTTTTATTAGGATAGTTTACAGAAGCAGGAATTATTGGATAATTAGGACAATTCTTAATAAACATCTCTTCCATCCCTAACAAACGTATCTTTTTACAAAGACTACTTATTGGCTCCCAAAATAAAGCAAGAGATCCTCCTTTCCTAAGAAGTTTACTTGACTTCTCATATACCATCTTAGGATCCAACCAATGTATAGCAGTTCCCATTAATATTAAATCAAAAGAATTAGGAAGCGAAATAAACTCTTCAAAAGAAACCCTTTTATAAACAATATTTTTGTGCTTAACTGACAAATTTTTAGCTATCCTTAACATGCTATCACTTATGTCTATACCAACTATTTTAGAACCAGTCTTAGCAAAGGGAATTGTCGACTTTCCAGTCCCACAACCAACATCAAGAATTAAACTATCCTTATTTACACCAGAAATCTTTATTACATCACCTATAAGCTTTTTTGGATAATCCCTCCTACCAAGATGATAAGACACCCCAACCTTCTTAAAAGACTTACCCAATTTTTCCCTATCAAAAGACATATAACATATCTCCATCTCAAAGTTATTAAAGTATCCGTTTCGGACAAAAAAAACCCTACAATGTTCCTAGAAGGGCTACACAACAGTTTGTTTTTTTGGATGATTTAAGAGTTAGTTTATATATTCTTAAGGATACATTTAATAATTAGTAAGTTAACAGATAAGTTTATATA
>PFDC01000169.1:1677-3693 GCA_002763035.1 Candidatus Pacearchaeota archaeon CG10_big_fil_rev_8_21_14_0_10_35_13
GATCTATACTCTGGAAACTCTTGCTGATAGATTAAAGGTAGACAAAATTAAAGCAACCTACATAATACATAGACTAAGAAAACTAGGACTAGTAAAAACTAGTTATGTATCAGGAAGAAAGAGACTATACAACATTTCATTAAAAAATAAACAAAAGGGAATAAGCCCTGTAGACATAATAAACAAAGTTTCGCACTCAGCAAGCTACGCAATAGTTACGCCAGAAGATAATTATTATGTGTATGGGAGAATACCCTCTTACGAAGAAACACTTATTCACGCAATAAAACAAAGAGATGTACGTTACCTCATAGCTTCACTAATACTGTTCAGGAAAATAACTAACTGGAGTTTATTATACAAACTAGCAAAAAAAGAAAACCTAGTAAAAGAAATCGCGGCACTCTACGAAGTTGCAAGAAGAACGATAAGAAAAGTAAGAAGAATACCAAAAAGATTCTTACACTTAGCACAAAAGAACAAAACAAAAAAGTTTAGTTATATCATAAATCACCTTTCATCAGATGATTATAAAGATATTGAAAAGAAATGGAAAGTTCATATCCCATTAAACCATGAGGACTTGGAAGAGTACACGAAATGATTGACATACAAAAACAAGAAGCAATGTTAACAGCCTTAGGAAAAGTCCTTACAAATAAACTAGAAATATACGCAATAGGAGGAACCGCAATGATGTTAAGAAGCATAAAAAACTCAACATTAGACTTAGACCTCGTATTTGATAAACAAAGAGACCGAGAAGAATTCATGAAAGCACTAAGAACATTAGGCGCCAAAGAATCAGACGTAACATTAATCTACGGTTTAAAAAGCAACACCCCATTAATGCTACAATTTGATAACTGCCGTTTTGACCTATTCCTAAACAAAATAATCAGCTCAACATTCTCTGATACCATGAAAGAAAGAGCAAAACAAACACATGAATTCGGAAACCTAATAATTAAAGTCGCAGACCCACACGACCTAATAATCATGAAAAGCGTAACATCAAGAACAAAAGACTTAGAAGACATCATCACAATAATCAACAAAAACAAGATTAACTGGAACACCATCATAGAAGAAGCAAAAGAACAAGTAAGACTAGGTAATGAAACAGCAATAATAGGACTAGGAGAAAAACTTGAAAAACTAAACAACCAAAAAGCAATAACCATACCAAAAAGCATAAACGACAAAATATGGAAGTTATTCAACAAACAAATAAAAAACAACAAACAAAAATCTTAGGGCATAAACAAAAAAAAACCACCCTTGATTGTCCCTTGAAGGGCTACACAACGGTGGGGCGTCTGAACGCTCAGGTGGGGAGTTGAATTATCTTTGATATGACCCTACCCTTTTACTTTCATTATCATCAAGTTTTCTTTATCTCCCCAACCATTTAGGAATTTACCCTCATGAGAATATCCATTCCTTACATAAAAATTAGTTCTATTATCTGAACAACCCAAGAAAATACCTTTCTTATCCCACTTTTTTAAGTACCTAACAGCATGCTTAAGCAATTTTGAACCGATACCACGACCACGGTATTCTGGTAATAAAGCAATCCAGCATACTAAAATAAAATCATCGTTTAATTCTTCTCTAACATTTTCCTCATTATCTTCTCCTTTTATTGCCATAAACCCCACTAGTTTACCCTTATCTTCCATAACAAACATCTTCTTCATCTTCTTAGAACCAACATAACGGCTGAATTTCTCATCTGCCCACTCTTTATCTCGATTATCCGCCTTTCTAACTAATTCAATCCATTCAGCCCTATCCTCTTTAATTAATTCTCGGATTTTCATATCAAATCAGGTTATAATGAACAAAAAGATTATATAAAACTAACCACTCTTGAATGTCCCTTGAAGGGCTACACAACGGTGGGGGCGTTCTATTATCTTCAAAACCTTAATTTTTCTTTTTTTAACAAGTCTATAAGAAATTTCAGGAAAGGTTTTATATCTCTCTTATATTGGGCAGTTTGTAAGACTT
>PFDC01000065.1 GCA_002763035.1 Candidatus Pacearchaeota archaeon CG10_big_fil_rev_8_21_14_0_10_35_13
AGTACTCATTAAGATACTTAATCACCGCAAGCCTCAAAGCATTACGAACAGCACGAGAAACAATCTTACGAGTAATAAGAAAGGGCTTAACACGGAAAAGAGTACCATCTTTAGATTCAACAACAAAAGAATCCTCAACATAAGAAGAACGCTTACGAAGCATCCTACGAATAAAATAAGGAAGAATACGAACCTTACGAGGAATAGCAGAAGGAATCTCAGGATTACTAGAAGAAACAATCCTGAAACTAACCTCAATACCCTTACCCTTCAAAGTACGAGTCATATCAAGATTAATATTCCTACCAATCAAAGAATCAATGTCAGAACTAAACAATTCAACCTCCTCATTAATCAAAGGAATTTCAACAGAAAAAAACTTTTTTTTCTCAGCCATGATAAAATATAGAAAGATAGTTTAAAAGTATTACTACTCCAACAAGATCTTACTAACCCTCCTACTAGGAACCTGCTTGGACTTCTTACAAACACCACAAGTATACATCACAACCAAACGTTTAGTACTCTTAGTCTTACGCTTCCACTTAGTAACAGCAGGCTTAGAACCCCACTTACCCTTATTACCCGTACCAACACCCCTACCACGAAGCTTAGCCCTAGTCATAGAACCACGCTTAAGACTACCACGCTTATGGCCCGAGCTGACTAAAGAAAGCTTCTGATCAGTACGCTTCTTACAAAAAGGACAAAGCCTCTTAACCTTCTTAGGAAGTTTCATAATAAGTGGTGCGAAAAGAAAGTTTAAAAAGCTTTATGGATACGTAGTTAAGTGATAATATGAAGAGAATAAAATTTGAGAAAGGGAAACAAAAAGAATTTTTTAACTTAGTGAAAGACAGATTAAAAATTAATTCAGTAAGAGCAATTAGACAATATGGGATTGAAATTTCTTATTCAACGTTAAAAAGTTATTATTCTGGGAGGCTATCACTCCCTAAAACTCTCTTCGATAATCTCTGTTATTTAGCAAAGATTAATCATAAAGAAATTGAATACGAATCAAGAAATCCTAATTGGGGACAGAAAATTGGGGGCAGGAACGGAATTAAAGAGGTGTTCCGAAAATACCCACATAGGCTAAATGGGTGGAGAAAAAAGGGGCAGAAGAATTCTCCAATCTTCAACGAAGAGTCAAACTTAAAGTCTATAAAAATCCCTAAACTCAATGAAAAGTTAGCAGAATTTGTGGGGATTTATTTAGGTGATGGAACAATAACCCCATACCAATTAAGAATTGCTGGTGACTACCGTTATGATTTACCTTACTTTGATTATATATCTAAGATGATTTACGAACTATTCGGATTAAGAGCCGTAATACAAAGAGTAAATAACCTTAATACTATGGTGCTAACAATTTCTTCAAAGAATCTCTGTACATATTTCAACAAAGAGCTAGGAATAGCCTATGGCAGTAAAATAAAGAATAAAACTGTAATACCTAAAGAAATAATCGCAAAATCTAAGCTGGCACTAGCCTGTTTAAGGGGCTTAATAGACACTGACGGTTCTATTTCTAGAAGGGGCAGAGGTGGAAGCCAATTCTGTATACAATTCACCTCACACAACCCTCCTCTGTTGGACCAAGTTTTTGATATTGGGAAAGGGGCAGGAGTCTTTTCTTATCGTGACAATGCTGGTGCTGGGACAAATAAGTGGGGTAACATCGTTAATTATTTTAAGGTGGTCGGTAGTTCAAACTTGAGACACATCGTAAGATTCTATGAAAGGTTCGAGAATAAGAACACGATTTACCAAAAAGACATCATAAAGTATTATAGAAAATCTTTATATAATGCCATTGATTTACCATTTAAATTAGGACCTGTGGTCTAGTGGTTTATGATGCGTCCTTGACGTGGACGAGATCGGCAGTTCGATTCTGCCCAGGTCCATACAAACCTTTCTTAAGAAAAAAGGTTTCTATAAGTTCTAAAGAACCAATATGGTCTTGAGACCAACACAGAAAACCCTATAAAGGAACTTTTAAATATGTAA
>PFDC01000049.1 GCA_002763035.1 Candidatus Pacearchaeota archaeon CG10_big_fil_rev_8_21_14_0_10_35_13
AGGACTTAAGTGTGGCTTCTTAATTTTTCTTCAAGTCTTGCCACTTTTCTTCTTAGATATACGGCTTTATTATGTTCTCCAAGAATCTTTCCGTAATTTGTCATTGTTTCCTTATCAAGGTCACAAGTATCAGTTATTCTTAAGTAATCATCAGGATTACGATTCATATATTCTCCAAGTAGTTCAATACTTCCTTCAAAGAATTTTTCTGATGAGAGATTATCGCGTCTGTAGCTTAATAATTCTCGGCCTTTACTAACCCTCATACATTCGTATCCTTTTAGCCCTCCTTGAACAAATCTTATTTTAATAACCACCATCTTAAAAATATTTAAAGATTATTAAACTTTATTATTGTTGAATAAATTTTTTTATTGCGTTAATCATTTTTTCTTTCCTTAAATTAATACTTTTAAACCTTAATAATTCTTCTTCCTCTTCAGATTTTTATGTCTTAAGAGTCAAACATTGTAAGAGAAAGACTTTTAAACCATTCATCTCTGTTATTCATTATGGGATTAATGAGTGCTCGTAAACTTTTGAAGAATCGTAAGAAGTTCCGTTGGGCTGGTAAGGACTATAAGACTAGGGTATTGGGACTTTTTGAGAAGTCTGATCCTCTTGAGGGTAAGTCTCAGGCTAAGGGTATTGTTTTGGAGAAGGTTCAGAAGGAGGCTAAGCAGCCTAATTCTGCTATGAGGAAGTGTTGTAAAGTTCAGCTTATTAAGAATGGTAAGCAAGTTACTGCTTTTATTCCTGGTAATCTTGCTCAAAAGTTCGTTGATGAGCATGATGAGGTAATGATTGAGCGTATTGGTGGTAAGCAGGGTCGTGCTAAGGGTGATATTCCTGGAGTTCGTTTTCAAGTAATTAAAGTTAATGATCAGCCATTAAGTAGATTAGTTCATGGTAAGATTGAGAAGGGTAGGAGATAAGATGGGTGATGGTTTTCTTGTTGGTTTTGGTAATAGCAACGAGGGAGGATTTGTTCAACGAGTAACAGGACCTTTAACTTATGATGGAAAACCCCCGATAAGGTTTGCAGATGTTCAGGCCCCTAGTGACATAAGTGTTAGTGAAGGGAAGATTAATTATGATTGTATTTATCGAGGTCCCGGGGTTTTGGAGGTTAGTTGCAATACAGATAACTGCCCTGGTAATTGTGAGGGTTACACACAAAGAAAATCTGATGGTTCTCAAGAAGTAGTAGGTATAACAGTGGTTCAGGCCCCTAGTGAAAGAACTATTCAACCAAGTAAATTAGCTAGAGAAATTTTCGGTTATGGTTTAGTTTTGGAGGCAAAAAAATAATGGTTATGAAAATTTTTGATTTGTATGATATTTCTGAGGTTAAGGTTGAGGATTTGGGTCTTAAGAGAGTTATTGGTCTTGAGCCTAAATTATTAGTTAAGTCCAAGGGTCGTCTTAATGAGAAGTATAATCGTACTAAGATTAATGTTGTTGAGAAGCTTATTAATTATTTGGCTGTTCCTGGTCATCGTGGTAAGAGGCATAGAATTATTACTGGTCGTGCTTCTGGTAAGTATTCTCGTAATGCTAAAACTGTGATTGAGGCGTTTACTATTATTTCTAATAAGACTAAGAGTAATCCTGTTCAGGTATTAATTAAGGCTATTGAGAATGCTGCTCCTCGTGATGAGGTTACTAGTATTGAGTATGGTGGTGCTCGTTACCCTCAGGCTATTGATGTTAGTCCTATGAGGCGTTTGGCTCTTGCTTTGAGGAATATTGTTCATGGTGCTTATGATAAGGCTTTTGGTAAGAAGGCTACTATGGCTCAGGCTCTTGCTAATGAGTTGATGAATGCTGCTGAGAATTCTAATGAGAGTTTTGCTATTACTAAGCGTAATGAGACTGAGAAACAAGCTGATAGTGCTCGTTAAATAGTGTTCTTTTAATCACCATAATCTTTTTATTCTATAAACAAGTGTCTTGGTTATGGGAAGTTGTATAAGCAAGCGACATATGTCGATAGGTAACCGAAAAATAGTTCGTGAGTAAAATATTAGTCTATTAATGAGAAAA
>PFDC01000182.1:0-790 GCA_002763035.1 Candidatus Pacearchaeota archaeon CG10_big_fil_rev_8_21_14_0_10_35_13
AAAGAATATTATTATCCCATAATCACCTTGTTAAGTTATTACAAGTTAATGGTATTGTTCAACTGCTCAACAGAGAAATCAAAACTCGTCAATAAAAAAATTCTAAGGGGTTCACCATAATGGCACTCCTACCATACATTTACTTATTCTACATGTTCGTATCTGTATACTTCTTCTTCTTTTATATGATAATTTATATGAGAAACAGAAAAGAACTATACACAAACCCTGGAATAACAAAAGAATACGAACTAACAGTAATAACACCGGCATGGAATGAAGAAGAAACCATTAGAGGAACAATTGAGAGTATTGAAAACTCTGACTACCCAATAAAAGAACTAATAATTGTTAATGACGCAAGCACTGACAACACACTGAAGATAGCACAAGAACTAGCAAGGAAATACTCAAATATAAGAATAATCAATAACGAGAAGAACCTAGGAAAAGCCGGAAGCTTGAATAAAGCAATAAGGACCATTAAGACAGAACTAATGGCAGTTGTTGACACACAAAGCTTCCTAGAAAAAGACAGCATAAGAAAACTAATAGGATACTTCGATGATCCAAAAGTAGGGGTAGCAACAGCAAAAATATTAGTAAAGAACAAGAAAAAATTCATAGAAAAAATGCAAGCATTAGAATACACCATAATCGCATTCACAAGAAAACTATTAGGGTTCATAGGATGCATATACGTATCAACAGGACCACTAAGTGTCTACAGAACAGAAGCAGTAAAGAAAGTCGGAGGGTTTGACAGAAAGAACCTAACAGAAGACATAGA
>PFDC01000182.1:825-2125 GCA_002763035.1 Candidatus Pacearchaeota archaeon CG10_big_fil_rev_8_21_14_0_10_35_13
TAAGAATGAACCTAAACTCACACGTAGAAACAGTAACCCCCGACAAATTCAAGAAGTGGTGGAGACAAAGAAATCGCTGGAATATCGGAGGATTACAATGCTTACTAAAATACAAACATACACTATTTAGAAGAGGATATAATATGCTCGGGTGGTTCATAGTACCATACTTCGCAACAACACTATTCTTAGGAGTATTAGGGCTAGGAATATTCGGCTATTTAATAACAAGAAACTTCCTAAGCACATTATTCTTCACCAAATACACCCTAGTTGCCGGAAGTTCATTAGTAACACTTAACGAATTCTACTTCACAGCAACAGTACTAAATATCTTAGGACTAGGAATATTCATCCTAGGAATAGTGCTAACAATTACAGGACTAAGAACAATAAAGATAAAAGGTGTACGGGTCTATTCACCAGTATTACTAACAGCATACCTACTAGTTTACTTATCAATATACCCAATAATACTAATAAACTCAATAATAAGAATTATTCGTAAGGATTATAAATGGTGGTAATAACTGTTCTGGTATCTACAAGATAGCAATTCGTAAGGATTATAAATGGTGGTAATACAATATAATAATGGCTAGACAAAAAAGAGTATTCATAGAAGCATTAATACTAGCAATAGTAGTGTTTGGATTAGGAGTTACCTTAGGATTCTTCGTAGAATCATGGAGAGCTGACAAGATAACAAGCATGTACACCCAAGCAGAAATAGGACTATTAGACATAAAAATAATCACACAAATCTATGACACCGTAGATATTAACTGTGAAGAAGCAGTAAGACAAAACCTCGAATTCGCTGACAGAATCTATCAAGAAGCAGTAATACTCGAACGTTATGAAGGAGCACAAAGACTAGGAGAAGAACTAATAACACAACACAAAAAATACGACTTATTAAGAACATCATTATGGCTAAACTCACAAAAGACTAAGAATAATTGTAAGGATGATAGTTATGACACAATAGTTTATCTTTATCAGTACAACGAGCCAGATATTGAAAAGAAAGCATTACAAGCAGTATACTCAAGAGCCCTAGGAGAATTAAAAGAAGAATTTGGCAGTGAAATGATGCTATTACCAATGGCGGGAGACTTAGATATTAAGAGCATTGACATACTAAAAGAACATTACGGAGTTACTGAATTACCAGCAATAATTATTAATGAGAAAAAAGTATTTACTGGAACAATAACTAAAGAAGAGATTCTTAGTATACTAAATAAGTAGTGTTCTATTGTTAAATTATTGACTTAAGAATTATGTCTAGAGGTTT
>PFDC01000182.1:2183-3998 GCA_002763035.1 Candidatus Pacearchaeota archaeon CG10_big_fil_rev_8_21_14_0_10_35_13
TTGTGATAATCCTTATAAAGTCTTACAACCATGAGTGATTATGGAATCTCCGACGACGCTAAAAAGATGTATTAGGTGTCAAAAGACTTCTGAAGACATAAAATTACTAGACGCACTAAAAGAAGGAAGACCAGTAATTGTTTGTGAATCATGCTCAAGATATGAAGATGTGATAATAATAAGAAAACCAACAAGCAAACAATTATCATCACCAAACAAACACAAAAGTGTTTATGAAAGACTAAAGAAAATGGCAGGATTAGAAGAAGAATTAATAGAAGAAAAGAATAAAGTGCCAAGCGTTTATGAACTAGTAAATAAGAATCATGAGACTAAAGAAAGGATGATGAGTGAATACAGCATTAAGAAACGTAAAGAACTGGCTGAAAGACTGAACAAACCAACAAATCTTAAAGAACACTACAATTGGATATCACAAAGAGAAAGAAGAAAGAAAGGAATAACACTAAGAAGATTCTCAGAAATGCTAGGAGAACAAGAAGGAGTAATAAAGATGTTTGAAGAAGGAATGCTAACCGATGATTCAAGAAGAATAGCAGAAAAGATTGAACAATTATTAAAAATTAGCTTACTAAAAACCCTTGAAGAAACAGAAAGGGACGAAGAAGAACAAAGAATCCATGAAGCAAGAAAGAAGGCAAGAATTGAAGCAGGAGTAGCAACCGAAGATGATAAGAAGCCAAGCAGAAATCCTTCAAGAATGATTAACTTTAACCCAGAAACACTAAAAAACTTAACAATTTCTGACTTAGCAGAAATGAAGAAGAGAATGAATAAAGACTTAGGAATAGCACAAGTAGTCAATAAAGAAAGAGAAGAACTTAATAAAAACTTAAGTGAAGAAAAGAACCTAACAACTATGGGAGAACGAAGTATTGAAGAAGCACCAACCTATAAAGGAATGGTGGTATTCTATGAAGAATGAAGATATTATAATGCGAATTCTATGTTATTAGCCCAGCGTAGCCAGTTAGCTAATAAAACTGATGCTTGAGAGAAAGTATCGATATTGTGAGGTGTGAATTCTACATACCCTTCATCACTTCCCTCACCTCCCAAAGTCTCAAGATCCATTCCAGGGATTATTAAATGCGTATCATTACCAGGGACATAACAACCGCGTAATAAACAACTATTCTCTCCATCACTATCAGGAACCCCCGCGAATTCATGAGTGCGGAAATGTTCTAGGCCTTGATGAAAGATTTTGACTACTTGGTCTCTAAAAATATCATGGATATTTTTTTCAGCCCTATCATTAATTGGAGTTCTTAATAATCTTAACGCGAAATCTCTCTTGATATAAGCTGAGAAATTATGAGCCCCATAACTACTCTCGCTCAGTATTCCTCCACCGAAACTATCAATTATATAACGAGCCTCTTCCTGAACTGGATCCATGAGTAAGAACCCTCTTATTGGTATTTATTGATTATGGCGATCAAATAATCTCTTTAGTAAAGCTTAAAAACCCCTAACAAGACACTATATTATGGAAGTAACCTATTTGAAAGATGAGAAGAACGAAGCAACCATCGAAATGGATAATCAAACAGTAGCAGAAGTAATGAGAGTAGAATTATTGAAGGACGGAGACGTAAAATTCGTTGCTTGGAAGAAAGAACACCCAGATAAGAAACCAATGCTACAAATAAGAACTGAAGGAAAAACCGTAAGAAAAGCATTACAAGACGCAGCCAATAGTCTAGGAAAAGAATTAGATACTATAGAAAAGAATTATGACAAGGAAGCAAAGAACTTTAAGTAATTCTAAACCCATAAAAGATATAAGTA
>PFDC01000013.1 GCA_002763035.1 Candidatus Pacearchaeota archaeon CG10_big_fil_rev_8_21_14_0_10_35_13
ATAACTGTAGGATGATTAATAACTGCTACTTGAGCAATGAACTCTTTAACTATAGAAGCAGGCTTAGTAGCGTCACAGATAACGTCACCACGAGCAACGTCTTTCTTACCAACACCACGAATACTAATACCAACATTATCGCCAGCCATAGCTTCAGGCATTTGTTCATGATGCATCTCAATAGTCTTAACATCACCAAGAACACCCTTACCACTCCTTCCAGGAAGAACAATAACTTTTTGTCCTACCTTCATAACACCAGTAACTATCTTACCAACAGGAACAGTACCAATACCAGTAATTTCATAAGCGTCCTGAATAGGCATTCTTAAAGGAAGTTCTGAAAGCTTACCAGGTTCCTTGAACAAGTCTAATTGTTCATAAACTGTAGGGCCCTTGTACCAAGCCATGTTAGTTGATTTGTTATAAACATTATCACCCTTGAAACCAGAAGCTGCAATGAAGTTAGTCTCATCAGGCTTGAAACCTACCTGCTTTAACAATTTTGAAACCTGTTCCTTAACGGTATTATATGTTTCTTCCTTATACTCAACAGTATCCATCTTATTAACAAGAATCGCAATATACCTAACACCCATAGTTCTTAACAACCATAAGTGCTCAATAGTCTGAGGTTGAACTCCTTCACCAGCAGCAACAGTTAAAAAAGCAGCATCAGCCTGTGAAGCGCCAGTAATCATATTCTTAACGAAGTCCTTGTGACCAGGAGCATCAATGATTGTGATTTGTCTCTTAGGAGTCTGAAGTTTCTTATAAGCAAGATCAATAGTAACTCCTCTTTCCCTCTCTTCCTTATACCTATCCATTACGTAAGCGAATTCGAAACCAGCCTTACCATGCTTTGAAGCTTCAGCCTTAAGCTTCTCTAATTCCTGAGGAGTAACGTTACCGCTATCAAACATAAGTCTACCAATAGTAGTGCTCTTTCCATGATCAACGTGACCAACGAATGCAACATTCATATTTTGTTTTTCTCTAGCCATGAACTAATAAACCAATTAAGGGTTTTTAAATCTTTCGTTGATAAGAGAATTATCGACGGGTGGTTGTTGCTAGAGTTTTTCTAAGTCGCTGATTTTAATACCCTTTTGCGTTGTTCTTATGACAGCACGACCAATACTCATTTTTGCGTTAGACACTAGTACCTGTAAATCACTATCTTTTAATACTCTTATATCCTCAGTAACTCCCTCGAGAGAAATCCTTTTACCATTAATAAAATTATCAATCTTAACAGGCCCACTATAACCTTCTCTTGATAACTCATCACCGATAGCTTTCCCACAAGTAACATAAGGATCATAGGAGGAATTATTAGGTCTGTCTACGGTAACTCTTACTACTCCCTGAATTTTTATACCATAAAAGATATTCCTCCCGCCGGTTAATCCAACATAAATAATCAAAGTGTTTTCTTCCATTAATAATGAAGGATTCGTGACTACTAAAAGATTATCCTACTCAAGTAATCATATACTTTGTAGAAGATAATCAAATATAAACCAATAATCACTTAAAAGAAAATGAGAGAAAGAAGTGATGGATACCGAGGAAGATTCTTCATATTGGACGGTCCGGACGGTTGCGGTAAGAGTACACAAGCAAGGACTACCGTTAATTACTTAACAGAACAAGGTTATGATGTCGTACACTTAAGAGACCCTGGAGGCACAAGCATCGGAGAACAAATAAGAAGTGTTCTATTGAACCCTAAAAATAAAGAAATGTCCGATAATGCGGAGCTAGGGCTATTCATGTCATCAAGAGCACAATTAGTAAATGAAAGAATAAAACCTGCATTGAGTGATGGAAGAATAGTTGTTTGTGAAAGATGGATCCCATCAACGATGACTTACCAAACTGCAGAAATTACCGATATGAACGAAAGAGATCGTAGAATGATTGAAATCTGTGATGTTGGAAAATTCTTTACTGAAGGTCTAAGACCTGACTTGACAATGATCATCGACGTAGAAGCAGAAGAAGGACTAAGAAGGGTAATGGCTCAGAGAGGTGAAACTGACAGGATTGAAAGCAAAGGATTGGGATACCACCAAGCGGTAAGAGGTGGCTTCTTAAGAATTCCTAACTTATTAGAAGAAAGAGATGACTTCGGAAATATAAAAATCGTACTACCCCTGGATATGGAATCAACAACTAAAGAAATAATTAGACTAGTAAATGAAGAGTTGTGAAAAGAATAATTATTCTTCCTAATACCTCCAAGTCTTGCCCCTGGATAAATTTGAACAATATCAGTATCTTCTAGAACAATAAGTTAATGTTCACTATCAGATGCATGGTTGGACTAATACTTAACCTTAAGGGCGAGGAGTTTCACTAAAGAAAATGCGGTGAATGAATAAAAAATCTTGTAACCACTTTAAAGAAGTTTCAAATAATAACATTTATAAATCGATTCTGTATTAATGAATCATGACTAATCATGATAGAAGGAGTGTCTTAAGAAAAGGTTTAGTAAGAACTTTAGAAATCGGTGGCGCATTAGGTATTGGTTTCGGTTTTGTTAGAAATGCTTGGAGAACAAGTAATAGCTATGTTATTGATACTTCAAAAGCTATAATGTCAGAAAGACCCTCGGTTGTTTTTGATTTTGCTAATCATAATCTTGCTTTATCAAATTCATTAGGAGGGTTATACAGTGCTTACCGTTCAGCTTATCTTGATGAAGGAACTATCGATATAGGTGATATTAGTATCCCTTACTCTAACTGGAATGTTCCTAAAGGACTACCAAATAGAACTAAGGTTTATGGTGCAAGAGATAATCAATCAAGATTATCAGGACTTGCCGAATTCTTAAAACACGAAACACTTATTGATAGAAACCTAGTAGGCGTATTAAAAGTTAAAGAAGAAGAGATGGGTATGGCAGGAAGAATTCTTGGTCATGGAACTGCAGGTTTGATCTTAGCAGGGGTGGCTTTAGGATACGAAGAAATGGTTGCTGCAGTCACAATGGGAGGGAGTGTTAAAGAAACAAACACCTCTGCTCAGATAAGCAGAAGAAGCTTAATAAAAATCTTAGCCGCTGGATGCTCAGCAGTAGTAGCTAACAAAGTTGCTGATTCGAACTCAAGAACTATTGAAGAACAAGGTGAAGAATTAGGTGATGGTATTAAAAAGCTCTCAAGAGAACAAGAAGAAAGTTCAGAACA
>PFDC01000012.1 GCA_002763035.1 Candidatus Pacearchaeota archaeon CG10_big_fil_rev_8_21_14_0_10_35_13
GAAGAACTAGGAGAATTCATAAAGGATAGAAAAGAAGAAAAAGCCAAGAAGAGAAAAGACGAAGAGATAAAGAAAGGAAAAAGCAGAATTGAAGAACTAATGAAAGTAAAAGAAGAATAAGAGGGATTATAGGAGACTTTAAATAGGATAATAACATCCTTGAAGAGCATGGCAAGAAAAGAGGGGAGTAAATTCTTAATATTTGTAATTTTTTTAAGTATAATAACGTTAGCAATAATAACTGCGGAAATAATCACCCCAACAAATATTTACCTCACAGAGGACACCTCAGCACAAATTAACATAACGATCAACCTAACAGAAACTAATGGGAATGCGAATATCACAGCAATTAATATAACACTACCAACAAACTTCACATTCACAAGCAACACAAACAAAACAACAGCAGGAGCCACTAACACATTCAGTAATACAAGCACAGTACTCACATGGAATAATACCGCAGGACTAGTGTTCAATGTAACAAGACAAGACTTCTTGTTCAACGTAACAGCAGGAACACCAGGAACCTGGAACATAACAATAATTACACAGAACGCATCAGGAATAAATCAAACCAATATAACAATAACAGTTAATGATACAACAGCACCACACTCATTAGAATTCTTAAGCCCAACAAATACTTCAGGAACAAACCTAAGCACTAACAACATGAGCATTAATATAAGCGCAAGCGACAACCTAGCAATCGACAAGATAAGAGTATACTTATATTATTCTAACGGAACACTGGCCAATAATACTAACACAACAACCAACCCCACATCAATATTATTCTCAGGATTAAATGATGGAACATACCACATTAATGCAACAACAAATGATACTTCAGGAAACCAAAACCTTACAGGAACAGGAACAAGAATTATAACAGTTGATACAACAGCACCAACAATTACACTCACAAGAAATAGTGGAACCCAGAATAGTTTAACCGTAGGAATAAGCGTAGGAGAGAACAACAGCGGGATGGGAAGTAGCTGTACTACTAACAGAGGAACAACAAGCGGTAGTGGAAATACCCAAACAGTAACAGAAAACGCCTTGTCATGCACTAACCAATACACATACACCGTAACATGCACAGATAGAGCAGGTAACAGTGGAACAACAAGCGCTACTTACTCAACAGACGCATGTAGCGGAGGGTACAGCAGTGGAGGAATAACAACAAGTGAATGGAAGAAAACATACATCGTTAGTGAAATAGCAACTACCGAAGGATACACCAAAGGGTTATCAGTTTCAGAAAGAATAAAAATCTATATCAAAGGTGAAGAACACTACGTAGGAATTAAGAAAATTGACGGAGAAAAGATTACCCTAAAAATTGAAAGCACACCACAAGAAGCAGTTATGAGTGTTGGAGAAATAAAGAACTTCGATTTAAATAATGATAAGAAAAATGATATTTCTATAACAGTGAAAGAAGTAGTCAATGAAATAGTATCAATAGAAATAAAGACTATTGAAGAAATTACGAATGAGAATATTAATGAAGGAACAAGTGTTGAGAAGAATGAGTCATCAGAAGAAATAATAATTAATGAAGCTGAGAAGAATTATTGGTGGATTATAGCAATTATTCTAATCATTGCAGCAATCACAGGATATTTCTTAAGAAACAGAAGCAAAAGAAAGAAAAGACAAAAAAAGAATAATTCTAAGTAAAAAATAAAAAACTCAAGTTAGTATTAACAATATGAAAAAAACTCTAATAAACATGATACTAGTAACCACAACAATACTACCATCATGCACATATTTTAATCGTGGAAAGATTGATGAAAGAACTAAGGACGTAATAACATGGGCAATAAGAGAAGGACCTAAAGGAATCAGAAACGTTTATGACTGTGACGATAAGAGCCAGGTAGGGATTGATGAATTAGTAGCAACAGGAAAATTTACCTACGACGATTTCAGGATGGTAATAGGAATTAATGAAGCAACAAGAGAAAAACATTTATGGAACGAAGTTAAACTGAAACAAGGATGGAGAACTAACGACCCCACAAGAAAAATGTATTGTGAACCTACAGAAAAAGGGAGAAAAGGTTAT
>PFDC01000128.1 GCA_002763035.1 Candidatus Pacearchaeota archaeon CG10_big_fil_rev_8_21_14_0_10_35_13
AGTACTCTTGCGGTGTATCTTTTTCCTAGTTTTTCTAGTATTTTTTCTGATAGTTCTACTACTACTTTTTTATTACTTGCGTAGCTCTTTAATACTTGTATTTTTAGGTTCATATGTGTCTTGAATGCATTTTCAATACTTGTCATTATTCCTTCTGTTAATCCGTTCTTTCCTACTTGTACTACAGTTATTAGTTTTTGTTCTGGCATCTTATTATCTTATAATTCTATTAATATTTAAAAGCTCTTATAATGTTGGGTCTTATTACTACCGGCATTTGTTATTCATTTATGGAATACTTATTAGTTGAACAACACGTCTTGTTCTTGTTAATAATGGTTTCACACATTTGTTTCTATATTCATTCCTCCTGCTGGTATTCCTTGCATTACTTCTGCTTTGTCCTTATTTATTCCTTTCTCTTTTAGTAAGGTTATTATTTCTTTGGTTGCTTCCTCCTTACTCATAGTTCCGGGGGTTATTTTTATATCTATTTTGTTGTCTTTACTCTTCTTTGGCACTGCCCTTATTACTCCTTCTTGTTCTTCAATCCATAATTCTGTCTTTACTTTTCTTGTTATTACTTTTCCTATAATCCCGAATGTTCCTTCTTTCATCCCTCTCTTCTTAATTATTTGTTCGCTGTTGAATATTCCTATTTCGCTTTTCTTTTCTTTATTTTCTTTTCTTCTGAGGTTCTTCCATTCTTGACTGAAGCTTGCGGTGAATATTGCTTGTTCTTCTAAGTCTTCTTCGCTTACTCCTTCGTTCTCGTCGTATAAGAATGTGAATGGGCTTCCTGGCTTTTCTGTATGCATTACTATGTATCCTTTCTTTGTCTTAATCATTTCCTTAACCAAGAGCTCGTTTTGTTTAGCGTTCTTTCCTCCGATTACTAGTTTCCCGTTGGTTGTGAAGAACCATCTGTACTTTTGGTATTCTGGTATTTCTGTTTTCTTGTTCATAGAATTAGTTATTATTTGTTCTTTTAATATCTATCCCTGTTGGTGTCTGGTACGAAGAATTTTGTTTGTATTCTTTCTTGGATTAGGTAGTAGGTTCCGTACTGGTCATTCCATGTATGCTCTGGTTTTATCCCTCTATCTCTTAGGAATCCTCTGAATTCTCCTATTCCTCTGAATCCTTCCCCTTTTTTCATTAGTACTTCTCCTGATAGTCCTAGGTATCCAATCGTTTGGTGGTATAATCTTACTTTACCCACTCTCTCAGTATCTTTTCTTAATCCTAATAGTTTTCCTGCTAGTCCTAATTGTTCTTCTCCAACTCCCATTGCTTCTAATACTTCTCTAACCACTTCTTCTCTTTCCATAAGGGCTTACTATAATTATCGCCTTTTTAAAAGTTTCTCTAAATAATTAATAAAATTTCTTTAATCTTCAATTTATGTTGAATGTTTCTGGGTTTTCTTCTGTTACTATCTTATCAATAAGATAAATGTTATTTTTGTCTTTTGAGTAGCCTTTTCCTAATACTTTGAATGTTTCTGGGTCTGCTTCGTTTATTCTTTGTGTACGGAAATAAACGTTGTTTTTGTCTTTTGAGTATTCTTCGTTTATTGCTTTGAATGTTTCTGGGTCTGTTCCTTTAATTGGTATGTTTCTATAAATCCCTGTTTCTTTAGATACTCCGATATTTGTGGATAGTGGTTTAAATTCTTTTATGTCAATATTCTTTATTTCTTGAATGAGGTAAGGGTTTTTTGTTGTTAGTGTTTTTGTTATGAAGTATACTTTGTTGTCTTTTGTATAAAAGTTTTCAATGATTGTTTTATTAATTATTTCGTAGTTCTCTATAGGTTCATCATCTGTGTGGTTATTCCAGATAAAGTAGTAGATTAGCCCATAAATTATTGCTGATACTATTCCTAGTGCTAATAGTATTATTGCAACTTTTATGATGAAGTTCATAAACTGATTATCTTATTAGAATATTTAAGGTTATGGTAGTTCACTTGTCTTACTATTCTTCATTATAATAATCCT
>PFDC01000082.1 GCA_002763035.1 Candidatus Pacearchaeota archaeon CG10_big_fil_rev_8_21_14_0_10_35_13
CCTATGTCAATCATCTTTTCACCACTTTATTATATTCGTTTTAGGATTGTTCCTTTTATATATTTATTCAGACTTCTTTTTACTTGTTCATTTCTTCTTCTGCTTTTCTTACTGCTTCTTCAATTTCAAATTTCATGTAATGTTTTTCTTTCATGAGCCTGCCGGAGGTATTGCTTAATTCACCAACTTTTTTTCTTGCATTATCAAACTTTCTTTCTAGTTGTTCTGAGAGTTTCTTTCTTTCTTCATAGGCTCCTTTGTTTTCTTTTATTACGCCCAGAATTTCAGGTCCTAATTCTTCATAGCTAGTTCTCATTAAGTAGTTGTAGGCTACTAGAGGATTCTTGTAGTACGTTACTGCTACGTCTGCTATTGCCATTGCCTCTCTATGTTCTTCTTTATTCCCTTCGAAGTATTCTTCTATAAATTCTTTTGAATGAATGTTGATTGATGCCCTCATAACTTTCCCCAAGTTGGTGTCTCCTACGAAACTTGGGGTGGCCATTTGTAGTGCGTAGGATACTGCTTCTTCCATGATTGTTGTTTCTCTCCTTGATTCAAGTACGAATAATGAGGGGTGTATACTTCCATAATATTGCCCTTCAGAATGTTGTGATAGTAGGTGTGCTATTTCATGAACCATGATTAGCGAGGTTCTTGCATAACTCCCATCTTCTGTTCTTATTTTTCTATTATGCGAATTTGCTAACCCTATAAGGTTTTCTTCATCAAGGTCAGTTATGCTTATTTCAATACCCTTAGGAAGGTTCTTCCCTAACATTTTCTCTACCAGTGTTTTTGAGAACGTTTTTACATCACCATAGTTTTTCTCTTCTTCACTCCTGGTCTTATTTGCTAAAAGGCTTGATAAAATTAATTCATCCATATCCATCCGAGTTTTTTCTAGGTCGCTTTTTGATTTCTCTGAGTCTTTTATTATTAGTTCTAAGGATAATGATGATAATCTGCTATCTAAGTCTCCTAGAACACTACACCTCCCTACGTATCCAGGGTTTTTTCTATAAGCTTCACTAAAGAACATTTCTTCGTCTCGTTCAGCTATTGCTCTTAGTTCTTCCTCAGATTTCTTGTTATCTTCGAAGTATTCTTCTAGTTCTTTAATTCTTCTTTCTGCTACTTCTGTTGCTGTTAGTATACGTTCCAGGTACTCTCCTTTCAACGTTAGTAATTCGACTTCTTTTTCTGCTAGTGCTGTGACCTTCCATTTATAGGTCGATACTTCTTTTTCTTGTGGAAATGGTATGTTTGTAACAAATGTTGGGTTGCTTACAGTCCCATAAGTTCCTCTGTGTTTGCTGCCTTTAATTCCATGCCAAGTTCCCACCCCTAGAGTTGCACCAGCTAATGCAGTCCAGGCTACAAAATTGATTATTTTTTCCTTTTTGGTCCTTGGTTTCTTAGGTTTTTTATTTACCATGTTATTCTATTATCTTACCTAGTTCTTTCTATCAATAAAGTCTTTTAGAAAGGGCATTATTTAAACCTTGTGATTTGTAACTACTAAGAAGTGATATTTTGTTCTCATTATCTATTCTTTATTAGAATTCCTTTATCTTCTTTTCTTTTTTTTCTTGCTCTTTTTTCCTTCTTGTTTTACTTCTACTTGTACTGCCGATGTTTTTAGTGTTATCGTTCTGTATTTCCCTCCGGTCTTATATACTCTGTCTTTTGCTTTCTTCTTTAGTTGTTTCTTACTCTTTCGTTGGTAGTTGTCTGCGTAATTAGCCATTTTTCTTAGAATTAATAACTTTAAGAGCAGGTTATTGATGGGCACTCATTAACACCCCAAGTTGAGGTGATAACAACACCACTATTTTTATTAAAAACCTGTTCTGCAGTAACTATCTTCTTACATGTAGTGCTAGTCGTGTTAATATCCCCCTTGGCATTACCAGTATACTTAACTTCCCGATCTCTACTACAGTAATCGTATGTTTGTCCTGATGTGCATGCTACATTACATGCTTGTGCTATTGTTCCAACGTTGATTTCTCCT
>PFDC01000147.1 GCA_002763035.1 Candidatus Pacearchaeota archaeon CG10_big_fil_rev_8_21_14_0_10_35_13
TTTTTTAGTGATTCTAAGCATAGTCTAATGTCTTTTTCTTCATTATATGCTGGTATTATTATGCTTACTAACTCTTCTCTTGCCATAATTTCTTGATGTTGGTTATCTTTATAAATTCTTCATGGTTACTATTCTTATGAAAGTATTAATGATTTGTGAGTTCTCTGCAGGTATCTGTGGTGTTTGGAGTCGTGTCTTCTTAGAAGCTAAGGCTCTCGTTAGTAAGGGTCATGAGGTTCATGTTTTATCTACTAATATTGAGAAGGGTACTGGTGATATTGTCAGGGATTATGAAGTTCTTGATGGTGTTAAGATTCATCGCTTTCATTCTTCTACTAGTTCTTTCTCAAAGAATGTTAATAACTTCAATTTTTCTAAAGAATTATCAGAGCTTAATCCTGGAGTTGTTATTACTCATCTTATTCATCCCCATTCATTCAAGGCGTTGAAGTCCTGTCAGAAGCTAAGTGTTCCTTGTTTCTTAGTAACTCATGCTCCCTTCGGTGTTAAGAGGTCGTTCCCATTAAACCTTGCCACTTGGTTATATTATAATTTTGTTGTGAAGAATAAAATTTCTGGTTTCACTAAAATCATTACTATTACTAACTGGGAAGTTCCTTATCTTAATAATTTGGGTATTAGTGGTGATAAATTGGTATTCATTCCTAATAGTGTTCCTGAAGATTTCTTTAAACAAAAGATTAAGCCTTTCAGTAATAAGAATGTTAGGATTATGTTTCTTGGGAGGGTTGCTCCTGTTAAGAATATTCCTTTACTAGTTGATGCCTTCAAGAGGATTAATAATCCTGACTTAACTCTTGAGATTGTTGGTCCTATAGAAAAGGGTTATGAGAGTATTAAGAACTTCTCCACTAAAAAAATTGTTTTTTCCAAACCAATATTTAATCTTTCTGTTAAGATTATGAAACTTCAAGAAGCCGGTATCTTCATTCTTCCAAGCATTCGTGAAGGTCTCCCGCAATCATTACTTGAAGCCTTAGCTCTCGGGAAGATCGTTGTAGCCTCTGACACTCTGGGTTCTAAAGAAGTTATTATTGATAGTAAGAATGGTTACCTCTTCCGTAATGGTTCTGTTGACAGTCTTGTTGAGGTATTAAGAAAAGTTTTATCTCTTAAGAATTCTTCAATTAAAAAAATCCAATCTAATGCTCGTGTGAGTGTTAAGGGTTACTCTACAAGTAGTGTCATTAATAAACTTAATAAGTTACTAAATTCCTTAAATAAGAAATGATGAAACTCTCAATAATAATTACTGCATTTAATGAAGAAAAGACTATTGGTCGCGCCATTGATTCTTTTCTTTGTCAGAAGGAATTAAAGAATTATGATTATGAAATTATTGGTGTAGCACCTGATGCTCCTACTCTTAACGTTATTAAGTCCTATTCTAAGAATAATCGCAGGGTGAAATTTCTTAAGGACCCTCATAAGGGCAAACCTTCAGCTCTTAATCTTGTCTTTAAGAAAGCCAAGGGCGAAATCTTAATACTTACTGATGGTGATGTTCATGTTACTAATAATTCTATTAAGGAATTACTCAAGCCTTTTAGTGATAAGTCTATTGGTGCTGTTGCTGGTCATCCTCTTTCTTCTAGTCCTAAGAATACTCTTCTTGGTTATTGGTCTCATGTTCTTACTGGTGTTGCTCATAAACTCAGGCTTAAGTCTTTGAAGGACAAGAGTTTCATTCATTGTACTGGTTACTTGTATGCTATTCGTGCAGGTATTGTTAATAATATTCCTGTTAATGCCTTAGTTGATGATGGTTTTATTAGTCACAAAATCTTTTCTGAGGGTTTTAAGATTGGTTATGCTCAGCACGCAGAAGTATTCGTTAAGTATCCTGATAATTTTGCTGATTGGGTTATGCAGAAGAAGCGTAGTGCTGGCGGTTATAATCAGCTTAAAGATTTTGGTATTGATGTTAAGTCTCATAAGGGTCGGGGGTTCTTTTGGGAAGCTTTGGGTTCTCTAAGAATTATTCGTTACGCTACCAGTCTTAAGGAATTGTATTGGAGTATATTGCTATTATTCTCTAGGCTCTATCTTTGGGTTGTTATCTTCCGTGA
>PFDC01000067.1 GCA_002763035.1 Candidatus Pacearchaeota archaeon CG10_big_fil_rev_8_21_14_0_10_35_13
TAAGTAAGTAATAATTATAGGCTTTTCCTTATGAAGGAAACCATAAATAATCCAAGGAATAGTAAAAAGTGTTAGTAAAGACCAAGTAATTAATGAGAGACCAGCGACGCTCTTAGTAACAAAAATAATAATTATTTGCGGAAGAAGAACGAAAGGGGCGACGGACGCGAAGACAGTAAGAAACTTATCATAACCACTAATGAACTCCTTAGAATTATTAGAATGCTTCCTACGAGAAAGATGATGAAGACCTTTACCAGCAACCATTAATAAAACAACAAGAAAAGAGTTTAAATAATTAATGGGGAAAATTATTATTCAACTAATGAAAAAAACATACCATGCATAGACAAACAATTTCCCAAGAACCATAAAAACAAACACCACCACCAGTATAAACAATGATAACCCCTATTATCTTCAACATAACAGTATTGCATAACTCATGAATTAATAGCATTGTTCAACCACCAACAAACGCTACCATCACCCCAAGATAATAAAGAGATTTCCTAAGCCTACACTATACCCACAGCAAGCTGAGGGGTATTAACCCAAAGTGAAATAAAAGTAGTTTGCCCAACAATTCTTAACGGCGAAGTGACGAGGATCAAGAAATTCGTTTAATGATTACTTGAATAACCAGCTTCTTTAAACATTTAACACCATAATGTAATTATTTATGGTATAAATATTTAGACTTATAAAACAAATAATAGTTATACAATAAGACGAGGATTAGGGAAAGGTTTAAATACTCCTTTTCTCGTCACATACTTACTCAAAATGTTAACTAGAATGAGTACCTTAGCACAGAATAATACTCTTAAGGTATGATGTATGTAAGAAACTATTCTAGTGATAATTCTAAAAACATAATCATAAAATACTCGTCGAGAAAAGATAGAAATATCCAATTGATGAAACAGTATTTTTCTAACTTAATGAAAATAATCGAAAGATTATTGAGAGTTAAAAGTTAATTTTAAGAATTAACACAATAGTAAGTCAATCAACCAAAAATTTAAGTTTTTGGACTTGTAAAGTGGAGAGAGAGCCTTGCAATTTTCAGCGATAAATTTGATAATTTAAAATCCAGTTTATCCTGCTGGAGGCTGCGGCTATCTGGTTTGTACTTAGGCATGCAAGTTTTTTCAGTACTCTGTATTGAAGGAGCGAACTGCTCAGTAACACGTAGCTAACCTACCCTAAGAACAGGAATAACCTCGGGAAACTGAGGCTAATACCTGATAGTAGAAACCTACTGCAATGTGGATTCTACAAAATCTTCGGAGTCTTAGGATGGGGCTGCGGCGGATTAGGTTGTTGGCGGGGTAAAAGCCCACCAAGCCAAAGATCTGTAAGGGCCTTTAGCGAGGGAGCCCTGAGAGGGAATCTGAGACACTATTCCCAGCCCTACGGGGTGCAGCAGCTGAGGATTTTCTGCAATGCGCGCAAGCGTGACAGAGCTAGCCAGAGTGCTTTCCTAATAATTGGAAAGCTTTTGCCAGTTGTAAAAAGACTGGCGAATAAGGACTGGGCAAGACCGGTGCCAGCCGCCGCGGTAATCCCGGCGGTCCGAGTCGCAGCCACTATTACTGGGTCTAAAACATTCGTAGCTTGCATGGTCAGTCTCTTGTGAAATCTCATATCTCAAATATGAAACGCGCAGGAGATACTACCATGCTAGAGACCGGGGGACGTAAGGAGTACGGCTGAGGTAGTGGTTAAATACGTTAATCTTAGCCGGACTAACGACAGCGAAGGCACCTTACGATAACGGTTCTGACAGTCAGGGATGAAGGCTAGGGGCGCAAAACGGATTAGATACCCGTGTAGTCCTAGCAGTAAACACTGCACACTAAACATTGGTACCTCTTCGAGAGGTGTCGGTGCTGTAGGGAAGCCGTAGAGTGTGCTACCTGGGAAGTATAGTCGCAAGGCCGAAACTTAAAGGAATTGGCGGGGAGACACCACAACGGGTGACGCGTGCGGTTCAATTAGATTCTACACCGTGAACCTCACCAGGAACGACAGCAGAATGAAGG
>PFDC01000085.1:0-3722 GCA_002763035.1 Candidatus Pacearchaeota archaeon CG10_big_fil_rev_8_21_14_0_10_35_13
AAGAAATGGAGAGAAAGCAGAATAAAGAAATTCTCAGAAAAGACAAGGGCTTTTTTGCACGATTAGTGCAACTATACTATTGACCGCATGACAGACTATCCTAATGTACTAATTATTGCATCCCCCAGAAGTCATGCAACTCAGAAAAGACAAGCAAAACTTTATAAAGCAAAGTTTTGATAGTAATACAAGGTAGAAGCTTGAAATCAAGCTTTCTAGTGCCGTAAGGCGCGCCTTAATATAAGAACATGGCAGTATATGACATACCAGGTGGAGAATATAACAACTTATTAGCCGAGGAACTAAAAAACGTCCTAGAATTCGAAGCCCCAGAATGGTCACTATACGTAAAATCAGGACGAAGTAAGGACAGACCAATAATGGAACCAGACTTCTGGCAAAAAAGAGCAGCAAGCATAATGAGACAAGCATACCTTAGAGGAGTAGTAGGAGTAAGCAGACTAAGAACAAAATACGGAAGTAAGAAGAACAGAGGAAGAAGACCAGAAAAGTTCATGAAATCATCAGGAAAAATTATTAGACTAATACTACAACAAGCAGAAGCAGCAGGACTTATGGAAAAGAGCAAGACTAAGAAAGCAGGAAGAAGCCTAACAAAGAAAGGAAGAGAATTAATGGAAAGTATTAAACTAGTAAACAAGGAACAATAATATGGGACAAAGAAAAACTCACAGGAAGGTAGTACTAAGAAAACACGGAAAGAGAACAAAATGGGCACCAGTATGGGCAGTACTAAAAAAATACGGTATAGGAAAGAAAGTACACGCATCATCAATGACAAGAATTAGAAGAAGCTGGAAAACAACCAAATTAAAGATTAAACCAAGAAAGATGAGCAAGAAACACCTAGGATAAAAATGGCAAAAAAAGTAGCAGAACCAAAAATAACGCTTGAAAGAGAATACATAATACCAATAAGAAGAAAGATTATGAACACACAAAGATACAAGAGAGCAAATAAAGCAATAAAAGCAATAAAGATATTCATAGCAAGACATATGAAACTATACGATAAGGACTTAAGAAAAATAAAACTAGACATGTGGTTGAATAATGAAGTATGGTACAGAGGAATAAAGAACCCACCAATAAAAATCAAAGTAAAAACAAAGAAGTACGACAACGGAATAATAATTGTAGAACTAGCAGAAGTACCAAAAGTAATACAGTACAAGATTGACAGAATTAACAGAAAGAAAGAAGTAACAAAGAAAGTAAAAGAAGAAAAGACTAATGAAACTACAGAAGTTAAAAAAGAAGAAAAGACTAATGAAACCGCAGAAGAAAAAGAAGCAAAGAAAGAAACAACTATAGAAGCAGGAATGAAAATTCACGAAAAAGAAGCAAAACAACAAAAACACGTAGTAAAAGACCAAAAAGTAATGCAGAAAAGACAAGTACAAAAGAATATTCCTAAAGGGAAATAATCAGATATCATAATTCTCTAACGAATGCTGATTATTATCATGAACATTCTCAAATAATACACTTAATGACAGACCAGTAGCAGTGCGATAAATAGCCTCACCAAAAAGCCTAACTAAACTAACAACCTCAATATTACTGGCTACCGGAGGCTTAATAGTATCAGAAATGAATACCCTATCAAATACACGAAACTTATCAACACCTTCAGTAAAGAGTCCATGAGTACAATAAGCAGAAATTCCCTTAGCACCCTTCTCCCTAAGCTTATTAGCAGTCATAATCAGAGTGTTACCAGTATCAATAATATCATCAACAATCAAACAATTCTTACCAGCAACATCACCAATAATAACGGTCTTAGAAACCTCATTATCCCTATCACGATTCTTATGACCAAAAGCAACCCCTGACTCAATACCACGCTCTTTAAGCTTCTTAACAAGATAATCAGCCCTCTTACCACCACCAAGATCAGGAGAAACAATAACCAAATCCTTAAGAAACCCTTGATGATGCTTTTGGACATGATTAATAAGACTAATCATCGAATAAAGATTATCAAAAGGAATGCTAAAATACTCCTGAATTTGAGGAGTATGAAGATCAACAGTCAAACCCCTATCAGCATAAAGCGACACGACATCAGCCAAAGCTTTAACATTAACACTAACACGAGACTCATCCTTGCGATCCTGACGAGCAAAACTAGTATAAGGAAGAACAAGATTAATCTCCTCAGGAGAAGAAAAAGTGGTAGCCTCCAAAAGAAATACCAATTCAGTAAACCACTCAGAAGGATTCTTATTAGGATCATAGATAATAAAACACCTCTTACCCCTAATGTTCCCACCAATCTTAATCTTGAACTCACCATCACGAAAAAACTTTTTTTCAACATCAATAAGACTTACAGAAAAATCATCATTCTCCTTAGACTTAAGATACTTAAAGATACCCTTAACGAAATCATAACCCACTCCATTAGAATCAGCGATAAGGGCAACATCTTCCATAATAAAAAGAGAAAAACGGGCTATTTAAGGATTATTATACAGACCATAATGATTATAAGTTATTACTGCACTAATACCAGCAGAGAAGTATTATTAATCAAAAAATTGAGAAGAATATAAGAAATTATAACTTGTTAACACATAAAGAAAAGTATTTTAATAACTAATACTAAAAGAAGTAATGATTAAACAAGTAATCAAGGAACTGAAGAGTTTAAAAGATAAGAAGCATGCAATCCTACTACAAAGATTCTTCAAAACAGGAAAGGGAGAATACGGAGAAGGAGACAAATTCTTAGGAATAACAGTACCAGAACAAAGAAAAATAGTAAGGAAGTACTGGAATGATACGACAATTGAAGAATTAGAAGAAATGCTTACTAATGAATATCATGAAATAAGACTGACAGCACTACTAATGTTAACCGCGAGGTATGAAAAGAAAAATGAAGAAAGAAAAAAGATTAAAGAATTATACCTAAGAAATACAAAGAATATCAATAATTGGGACTTAGTAGACCTAAGCGCCCCAAGGATTATCGGAGCATGGGTACTAAAGAACCCCTCAGAGAAAAAGATACTTTATGAAATGGCAAGAAGTAAGGACTTATGGAAGAAGAGAATAGCAATAATAAGCACCGCATGGCTGATAAAGAATAATCAGTATAAGGAAACCATAGAATTATCAGAGATACTACTAGAAGACAAACATGACCTAATACACAAAGCAGTAGGATGGATGCTCAGAGAACTAGGCAAGAAGAATGAACCAGCATTAGAACTATTCCTAGAAAAGAATTATAAAAAAATGCCACGCACAATGCTAAGGTACTCTATAGAAAAATTCCCAGAAAAAACCAGAAAAGAATGGTTAAAAAAAGAAAAAATAAATTATTAATCAGACACTACTCCTCATCATCATCGTCTTCGAAGTCGTCATCATCATCGAGATCATCGGTACTATCATCAACAGTCTCGACTTCATCATCGTCTTCTTCGAAATCATCATCTTCTTCAAAATCTTCAGCCATTTTTTGTATAACCTCCAAGGATTTATTAGTCCACCTGAGAGAATTGACCGGTTTATAAACCTTTTGAGAAAGAAAAAAGTGTGCTCCCAACAGACATATGTCGCTAGTGAGAAAAATATGAAAATCATCACTATTTAGCGTTAATAATCATCAAATTTCTAAAAGTCTACGTATCAGTTAATGTTTAGAACAGAAAAGCCGATAAATAATCCTTTCCTCGATAAAGATT
>PFDC01000085.1:3731-3941 GCA_002763035.1 Candidatus Pacearchaeota archaeon CG10_big_fil_rev_8_21_14_0_10_35_13
CAGGATAAGGATTTAAATTACAAAACCATAGAAAGAAAAAGTTTATAAACCAAGAATACTGTAAACATATGTTGACTAAACGAAGTGAGAGATTATGAAACAAAAAAACGTGTTATTAACTAATAGAATACTACTAGGACTTTTGATGTTAGTGGCAGGATTACTAAAATTATTTGTTAACGGAGCATCAGGAGTTACAGGAATGCTTCA
>PFDC01000085.1:3980-7323 GCA_002763035.1 Candidatus Pacearchaeota archaeon CG10_big_fil_rev_8_21_14_0_10_35_13
ACTAATACTATCAGAGATATTATTCGGTATAGCAATACTAGCAGATTACAAGCTCAAATACACAGTAATACCACCAATAATTATTATGATAATAGCAGGCATAACAGTTAATTGGGGTAGATGGTCAAACCTAATATTACACTTAGTGGTTGCCAGCAACTACTGGTTAATTGCTGTTATGAACAAGAAATAATCAGCAAGAGAAAGGATAGAGGTTTATTCTGATTCAAAAGACTTAAAATGCCAAGACCCGGGAATTAGCAATGAAGAAGATAGTAATAATTGGAGGAGGATTTGCAGGGACAAGAATTGCTAAGAGCCTAGAAAAAAACAGAAAGACAGAAATAACACTAATTGACGCTAAGGAATATTACGAATTCACCCCATCAATAATTAAAACTATCACAAACCCAAGATACTCAAGAAAGATAGAAGTAAAACATGAAGAATACCTAAAAAACACCAAAGTCATAATAGGAAGAGCTATAAGAATTGAAAAAAAGGCAGTGATCTTAGAAGAAGGAAAAAAGATTAATTATGACTATCTGATAATCACCACAGGATCGAATTATAATGAGATATTTAAAGAAGGAGAAAAGAGTATTATAAGCAGAAGTAAACAAATAAAGGAAAGTTACCATAAAATAAGAAAAGCCAAAAAAATAGTAATAATCGGCGGAGGGATAGTAGGAGTAGAACTAGCAGGAGAAATGATTAATGAGTACCCAGAAAAAAAAGTGGTGATAATACACTCTGATAAAAGGCTTATGGGAAAGAATAATAATAAGACTAGTGAATATGCAGAGACATACTTAAAAAAGAAAGGAATAGAAATAATACTCAAAACAAAAGCCAATAATATTAATAATGAAGGAATAGTAAGAACAGATAAAGGAAAAGTTAAAAGTGACTTTGTAATAATGGCCACAGGAATAATACCTAACTCCAAGATATTAGGAAAGAAAAAATATATTGAAGTGAATAAGTACTTACAAGTAATAGGAAAAGAAAAAGTATACTCAGCAGGAGATGTTAACGATGCAGATTCAGAAAAGAGTGCTCAGAACGCAGAAAGACAAGCAGACATAGTAATAAAAAACATTCAAAGAGACATTAAAGGAATACCACTAACAAAATACCTCACAAAAAAGAGAGTTAGCGTAATAAGCCTAGGAAGGACTAATGGAATAATCGAGTACGGAGATGTAACAATTACAGGAATAATACCAGCAATACTAAAGAAAATTATAGAGATTAAGACAATGATAAAATACAAAAACCCATTAAGAGTACTATTCTCATGGATATAGAGAAAATTAGGAGAGAAACACCAATAAAAGAATTAGCGAATTTTGGGATTATTAACCTTGACAAACCATCAGGACCAACAAGCCGTTATGTTGATGTAATGATTAAAGAAGCACTGAATAAAACAGGACTAATAGTAAGCAAAGCATCACACTTCGGAACCCTAGACCCAATGGTCACAGGAGTACTACCAGTAGCCTTAGGAAGAGCCTGCAGACTACTAGAATGGTTCATGCATAAGGACAAGACCTATGTTGGAGTAATGAAAGTTCATGAAAAAATTAATGAAAAAGTATTAAGAGAAACAATTAAAGGATTTATTGGAGTAATAGAACAACTACCACCAATAAGAAGCAATGTAAAAAGAAGGATGAGAAAGAGAGAAATCAAGAGTTTTGAAATAATAGAAATCAATCATGAAACTAATGAAGCATTATTCCTTACAAGAGTAGAAGCAGGAACCTACATAAGAAAACTCTGCCATGACATAGGACTAAAAAAAGGAATAGGAGGAGCACACATGACAGAACTAAGAAGAGTAGAAGCAGGAATGTTCAACGAAGAAAAGATAGTAACCATGTACGAATTCATGGAAGCAATAAAAGAGTACGAAGAAGGAAGAGAAGAAAAGTTGAGGAGCATAATAACACCAGCAGAAGTAATAACAAAAATAATGCCAAGTGTAGAAGCAAAGAACGATAAGAGTATAATAAAACAATTACTAACAGGAAAACCACTAAATTTAGAGAGAATTAAACAAAAAAAACTGCCAACAGAAAAATACTTCTCAGTATTCTACTATGATAATAAAGAAATATTTCTTGGAGTATACGAAAGAAAGAACGATAAAGAAGCAAGAGTGAAATTCGTAAAGAATTAAGGACAACAAAGACCTTAAAAACCGCTTAATCCTTGAAGAATTATGAGAGAATTCGTATATTTTTCTGAAAACGCAGTTACTAACGGGAGGTTCGACACTAGAGAATTATTAGAAGCAGGAAGAATGGACTTAGTATGCCAAGTAATGATGAACGCATTCCTACTATCAAGAAAATTAAGAGAAGACGTGAAGTTACACCTAGTACTCTACGGTAAACCAACACCACCAAGACATATAACTATAGAACTAAAAACAGAGAAAGGAATACCGCTAACAGGAAGGGCTGTCGGAAGCATTGACATTAAAGAAAAAGACTTAGCAGAACTGATAAAGAAAGTACTAAACAAGTACGAGAAAGGAAAGAAGGTAGAAGTATTCGAAGGAATAAGCATTGAGAAAAACGACTTTTTTAGAATAATAGAAGAAATGCTCGATGAAGGAAGGAAAATATACTTATTAGAAAGAAAAGGAAAGAATATCAGAGAAGAAGAAATAAGCGAAAACCCAGTATTCATAATAGGAGACAACGATGGAATCCCTAAGAGAGTACTAAAAAGGCTTAAAAAGTTAGTAACACCCCTCAGTTTAGGAAAGAAAGTTTATCACGCAAGCCAAGTAATAAACATAATAAACTACGAAATGGACATTAAAGAGCTCTTTTAGAAAAAAAAGACCTCGGAGAAAAAGTAATAAGGAAAAACAACCAAGATGAAAAAATCAGTAAGAGCATACATTACAGGAACAGTACAAGGAGTATTCTTTAGAGAATTCATCAGAGAAAAAGCAGAAGCTTGTGGAGTTAAAGGATACGTAAGAAACCTCGATGACGGAAGAGTAGAAGTATGGATTGAAGGAAATAATAAAGAAGTAAAAGAAATGTTAGAAGCATGCAAAGAAGGACCACAACACGCAAGCATTAGAAGAATGGACTTATTAGAAGAAAAATACCAAGGATTCAAAGAATTCAAAGTAATAACAATATAAATTTTAGACTAACATTATCTAATAAGAACATAACAAATTGTTCAACTGATAAGAGATGATAGAATCTTAGACTAAAGAAAAAGTATAAAAACTAATAAGAGGATAATATATTATGGGAAGAGAAGAATTAATGATTAATGAAAGAAAGAGGAAGATAGAAGAATTAAGAAA
>PFDC01000085.1:7379-10874 GCA_002763035.1 Candidatus Pacearchaeota archaeon CG10_big_fil_rev_8_21_14_0_10_35_13
ATACAAGAAACTTAAGAACGAAGAAAAGAGCAAGGAAAAAACAAGCACGGCAGGAAGAGTAATGATGATTAGAGATATGGGAAGGATAGCATTCTTACAATTACAAGACACTCAAGGAAAGATACAAGCAGTAATACAAGAAGGAGAAACACCAGAAGAAGTAAAAAAATTGGTAAAGAAATACGTCGACACCGGAGACTTCTTAGGAATAAAAGGACCATTATTTAGAACTAAGAGAGGAGAATTATCAGTAATGGTGCAAGAAGCAACAATTCTAGGAAAGAGCATACTACCACTACCAGAAAAATGGCACGGACTAAAAGATAAAGAAGAACGTTACAGAAGGAGATACTTAGACTTAATGATGAACCCCGAAGTGAAGGAGGTATTCATAAAAAGAGAGAAGATTATAGAATCAATAAGGAAGACTATGAAAGAAAAAGGATTCCACGAGGTAGAAACACCATACTTACAAACAGTATACGGGGGGGCTGAGGCAAGACCTTTCAAAACGCACCTCAACGCACTAAACATAGACCTGTTCCTATCAATATCCCCAGAACTTTACTTAAAGAGATTAATCGTTGGAGGATTCGAGAAAGTATTTACAATAGCAAGAAATTTTAGGAATGAAGGAATTGACAGAAGCCACAACCCAGAATTTAGCATGATGGAAATATACCAGGCATACGCAGACTACAATGATATGATGAGCCTAACAGAAGAATTATACGAAAATGCTTGTATCACTGCTAACGGAACAACAACAGTAAAGATTAATGATAAGGAAATAAGTTTTAAGAAGCCATGGAAGAGAATGACTATGGCAGAGGCAATAAAGAAACATGCAAAGATTGATGTGATGAAGAGCAGTGTTGAAGAACTAAAAAAGATTATTAGTAAGGAAAGAATTGAGAGCAAGGGAAATACTTGGGGGTACTACGTAATGGCATTGTTTGAGCACTACTGCGAAGACAAGATTATACAACCAACATTCATAACAGACCACCCTAAAGAATCAACACCCTTATGTAAAGCCCACAGGAAAGATAAGAGTGGCAAGATTATTGAGAGGTTTGAGCCATTCTGCATTGGAATGGAATTAGCAAATGCTTACTCAGAACTAAACGATCCGGCAGAACAAAGAAAACTATTAGAAGAACAACAAAAGAAACTCACATCAGGTGACGAAGAAGCAAATCCTATGGATGAAGACTTCATTAATGCTATAGAAGTCGGAATGCCACCAACCGGAGGACTAGGGATAGGAATTGATAGAATGATGATACTACTAACAGAACAAGAATCAATACGTGACGTGATAGCATTCCCATTCATGAAACCAGAAGTAAGAGAAGAAGTTAAGAGTAAAGAAAAAGGTTAAATAATCCTGAGAGTTAATTGTATCATGAAAAAGAGGACTTTGGAAGTACTACAAGTTATCGCGTGGGTTATAGGGGCCATAGCAATAGTATTATTGCTCTACGGAATAATAAACACGTTGGCATCATAATATGAAGACTGGCGATGCATTAACAATATTCTCACAAATAATTAATTTTGTGATATTCATATACTTCATAGTGTCATTAATGAAGATAAATGCACTAGACTTAATGGGAATGTCCATAAGTGCTTTTGGGTTATTAGCATCTCTGATTGCAAGCATTGTATCGGCAGCAGGGGCATAGTTTTATATAGGTATAGAAGATTTTCTTAATAAATTAAGGAGGAACAAAAGAGTGACTGATATAATAAAAAAGAGCAATATTAAAGAAGTGGTAGGCGGAGAATTTAACGTCGCTGCAGAAGTAGGACCAGCACTTAATAAGATGGTAGAAGAGATATTAGCTAAGGCCGTCGAGAGGGCAAAGGCTAATGGCAGAAGGACATTACAAGCAAGAGACCTATAAGGCTTATAAAGGATGAAGATTATAATATAATAAATAAAAGGAGGTGAACAAAATGGCAGTAAAGAAAAAAAGCACAAAAAAAAGTGTGAATAACACAAAGGTGTCAATAGTTGAAGCACATGGATGTTCAGGTTGCGGATGTAGCATGTTTAGCATGATAATACTTATAGCATTATTATGGATATTCCCAACAGCGCTATGGGCCAGGATCGTGATAACAATAATTGCAGCAATGACAATGTTCCACGACAAGAGCAAGATGTGCTGTAAAATGAAAAAGTAAAACAAAAAAAATTTTATTATTATTTTTTTATAATAAATGATTATTCAGAAGGAAATCTCTAACTTTTAAGAAAACCTTCTCATGACCACCATCATTCATATGAAGACCATCATCACATAAATCTTCAACTTTAACTAGGTCTGATATTTCAATTAATGGGATACTATTACTAGAACAAACTTTCTTTAAGGAATCATTATAATCGCCAATGCGCTCATTCTTATAAGTTAATGACTTATCCCAAGAAACAGGAGCGGTGTTTGACTCATCAACATGAAACAACCCCAACAATATAACCTTATCAGTAATGGCCTTAGCATTAACAATAATCTTCTTAATATTCTCTGAGAACTCACTTAAGGGTACTGAAACGTCATGAGGTGGAAGTGCAGAATCATTACCACCAATACTGACGATTATCATGTTAGCATCACGAGCCTCAGATTCAGGAGTGATTCTCTTAAGAACGCCTGAAGAATTATCACCACTAATACCAAGATTGTAAACTTCAGTGTAATCATCGCTATAACCAGAATATTTCTCATTATGATCAAACCATAAACGTAGACGATTAACCCATCCACCCTTCTCTAAGTCCCAAGCACCCCACTCATTACTGGAACCAAAAACACAAATAAGATTCATAATAGTCAATGAAGGAATAAGTATATAAAAGTAATTATATAATTAGCAGTGTAGAAAGGTGTTAGGATGGACGATAAAAACAAAAAGAGTGATAAATCAAATCAAGGACGTAAGAACCGGGCTGCAGGAGCAAGGTTCGAAGCAAAGGTAAGGGCAAAACTAGAAAGAGAAGGATGGATAGTTGATAGATGGACCAACACCACAGAATTCAAAGAAGGAAAAGGAAGACTCATACCATGCAAACCAAAATTCAATCCTTACACCAAGAGATTAATGATGAACACAGGAGGATTCCCAGACTTTATAGCAATAAAGAAGAATAGTAAGGAAATGTATGAAGTCATAGGAATAGAATGCAAGTCTAACGGGTACCTCACAAAAGTTGAGAAAGAAAAAGCTAAATGGCTAGTAGAAAGTTGTACGTTCGGCAAGATGATAATAGCAAAGAAAGGAAAGAAGAGAGGAGAAGTAGTATACAAATAAACACGATAATGCTTTTATTCTAGAAAAACACTAATAAAACATGAAAAAAGTGGTGATTGTAATAATCATGGTATTCTTAATGGCAACCACCATAAGCAGTATGAGAATTAGCGAAATAGAAGCAAACCCCCAAGGAAGCGACTCAGGAGCAGAATGGGCAGAACTATACAA
>PFDC01000085.1:10884-19682 GCA_002763035.1 Candidatus Pacearchaeota archaeon CG10_big_fil_rev_8_21_14_0_10_35_13
ATAAAAGTTAACCTAACAGGATGGTACTTTAAAGACTCAGATGAAAAAGTAGTAAACCTTACAGGAATGATAAACCCAGAAGACTATTATGTATGGACTTTTGATAAACAAATACTAGACAACACCAACGAAAGCCTAGAATTATACGATGAAAACAACACACTAATTGATAGAGTCATAGGAATAACAGACAATGACAACGATAATAGAAGTATTAGTTATTGCAGAGGAGAATGGTACTATGATAACTCAACACCAGGAAAAGAGAATAATTGTAAAACAATAACTAACTATACAGAAAACATAACAAATAACCAAACAAATAATACAAACAACATAAGCAACCAAACAAATAATACAAACAACCAAACCACTAACACCACAAGTAATGACCAAGAAGCAAATAACGAAGACAAAATAATAACAAGAATAAGATTAGGAGAACAAGAATACGAAGCAGAAAAAGATATTGACTTCACAATAGAAGTAGAAGGACTAAAAAAAGAGTATTATGACATAAAAGCATTCATAATCGATAATAACGGAAAAATAATCACTGAAACCTACGACTGGAATGGAGGAACATGGAAGAACTCCAATTATTATATAGAAAGAATGTTCAAGTACAGCGGAAAGACTACTAAGAGCGTAAGAATAAGAATCATTAGAGAATACCAAGAAGCAGGAACATACCAATTAGTAGTAAGAGTTAGAGAAAGCGGGAAGAGCGCCTATGAAGATGATACTAATAAGATAATAATAAGGAATAGCAACCCAACAATAGAAAAAGAAGTGTTAAGAGAAGAAGGAATAACAGAGATAGCAACAACAAACAATGAACTAACCGGAGGAATAATAAGCAACGAAGTAGTATTCCTAAATAACCATGATTACCAAGAAGTGGGACTCCCAAAAGATATAAAAAGCGTACAAATATACAATAATAAGAACACAGAAATCAGCGAAGGAACAATTTATGGAATAGCAATATTATGTGTTATGATAATAACCTACCTGATAATAAAGAAGGAATTATAATAAAATGGATGAAAAAGTAGTAACCAATGTAATAATAGAAATAATGGGGCGACCAAAAGAATACATAGTAGAAGCCCTAGAAAAAGTAGTAACACAAATAGGAACAGAAGAACAAAACAGGATAATAAGTAAAGAGATACATGAACCTAGAGAAATAGAAGGAAAAGAATTCTTCACAACATACGCAGAAATAGAAATAGAATTCAAAGGATGGGAACAAATGTTCGCATTCATATTCAACCACATGCCAGCACATATAGAAGTAGTAAGCCCAACAAACGTAAAGTTTCAATTGTCAGAATATAACAACTTTGTAAACGCAGTACTAAGAAAACTTCATGAGTACGACAACGTAGCAAAATCAATGATTATAGAAAAAGGAAACCTAGAAGGAGAAATGGAAGAACTAAAGAAAGAATTAGGAGACCTAATGGAAGAAAAAGAAAACAAGAATAAAATTATGCCAGAAGAGTGAAGTTCCATGAGGCAAGACCTCGCGGCATCTATTAATAACCCCCATACAGTTATCTATAACTCAACCAAAACCATAATATTCCTCGGATACCAGTATTGTTCAACTTAAGAATTAATATTGTTCAGCCTTTATCCCAAGGCAAAACCTTGAGGTGTTATGAAGAATAGAATCATTAAGTATTAGCCTTAATCACAGGATTCTGCCTCTCCCTGAAGACATCAGCAGAAGTCTTCTTAGTACTTTTATACTTCCTGAAGATAAAAAAAGCAACAACAGCAATACCAGTGAGTAACAGAATAATAATCCATTTACCTGCAGTATTAGAAGGCTGAACAACAACACAAGAACCAGCAGTACAACAAAGACCCTCACGAGAATCAACAAGAGAACCATCACACTCCTCACTAGAATAACAAACAGAACCCTTGAGATCAAGAAGACAGGAAAGAGAAGAACCAGAAGAAGGGTCAACAAGAGGAACAGTATTAACTAAAGGTTTAGAATAATTAACAGGAAGAATTCTCAAACCAATACTAAGAACAGCAGTACTGGAAGTAGAAACCGTAGAGAAAGCAAGAATCTCCTCAGTAAGATTAGTAGTAGTTAAAGGAAAGACAGTAAGGATTAAAGGAAAAGAACTACTAGCATTAATTAAAGGAACACCCTCAGGAACAATTTTTATAAGATTACCCAAGGACTGAGGAATACTAAACTCAAGATTCTCAAGATCATCAACACCAAAGTTCTCAAGAGTAAGAGAATAAGAAACCTCAGCACTAGAATTCTTTAATAACTCAATAGTCAAATTATCAGGAACAAAACGCAAACCACCATGAGAAGTAAGATTAGGAGTATTAGAAGAATTAATCGATGACTGAAGAACAAGAACAGGAATCTCATAACTAGAAGAACCAGAAGAAATCATAAGTGTAGAAAACTCAGGAACATCAACAATACTAAAATAGAACTTCTCAGACTTACCAGCACCTAGAGTGATAGTATTAGTAACATCACCAAAAGTCACAGAAACATCAGACTTACCAACATAATTCCTAACTAAAATACTAAAGTCTTTATTAGTAACAACGACCCCAGGACTAACAGAAAAACCTGAGATGTTACCCTGAACACTAAAGTTCTTAAGGATATTAGAACGCTTCTCAAAGCCAGAATCAAAATAACGAACATCCTTAAGCATCAAAGAATAATTCCTATCAACGAGAGGAAGAACAGCATAAAAATAGTAAGAATCATCAATCTTAAATAAGTCATAAACCATCGGAACAACCTTACGATTATCAAGGAAAGTAAGATCATCATGCTTTAATGGAGTGATGAAGTTACCATCAATCTTACCAATAATAGTCTCACCAGGACGATAAGAATCACTAATAGAAATATCAACCGCTGAAACAAGACTAAGAACCAAGACTAGAAGTAATGAAGAAAACAAAAACAAATTATTCTTATTCATGATGAAAATGATTATTTACTGATTTCCCTAAGTTTCTTAAGAGTATCATCTAATTCTTTATCCCTAGCAGGACTCCTAGAAACATTAGAAGGACGAGAAGGCATCGGACGAGACATAGGTCTTGTCATAGGGCGAAACATAGGCCTCTGAGGAGGGAAAGGAGGCCTCGAAGTTCTAACATCAGAAGAACCGCCAAACTTCTTCTTGAACAACTTCTTCCTAAAGACAATTAGTAAAACAACAATTATAATACCAATGATTAATAATAACCATAACCACCAAAGACTACCACTAGAAACAGGTGTTGAAGACTTCATACAACAAACATCAAAAGGAGTATTACAAGAATAATCCTTCTTCTCCTCATCAGAGAAACAACCGCTCTTACAAGCACCATTATAAGACTCACACTCAGAAATCTGAGGAGTATTATCAGGAATATCAATGCAAAGACCATCAACACAACACTGACCAGCATTAGTAGAAGGAACAATACTGCCCTCGCAAGTCTGACCCGAACTGCAAATTAAACCACCTTGACTGCCACAAGACTCTAACTCAATATTCTTAGAACAACAAACAGAAACACCAGAACAAGTAAAGTCCTCAAAGACGTCACCACCAATATCCTGACAATCAGCGTTAGCAAGGCAATAGTAACCCTCGCTGGAACAAAGACTTACAGAACCACTAGTGGAAGAAGTGACAACAGGCCAAGAAGAATAAAGTAAGAATGAAGTATCACGAAGATTACCCCAACAACCATCAGTGCCCTGAACTTCAGAAAGCCAATCCTTAGCATTAGAAGACTCAGAAGTGCTGTAAGAATTAAGTGATAATAGAGCGACGGCAGTGTCATAATACCTCTTATAACTAGAAGAAAAATCATAATAACCAGAATCCTTCTGAGATGCTGAAAGCAAGGAATAATAATCATTAAAACCAGTAAGCGAGTAAAGGAAAGCATAACTACCAAGACGCTCATAATCATCAGCGAAAGCAATCAAGTAAGGAATGAAAGGAGTAGTATCAACTTTTCTCTTATCCAATAATAACACACCCCAAAGAGTACCCTCATAACTACAAGCACGACCATTAGAACTAAGACAATAAGAATCAATAGTCACCTCAGTCTTACCAGAAGCAGAAGAAGACTTAGTATCAGAAGAAAGGAAATATTTAGAACTATCACCACGCTTAGAATAAAGAGTGCTAGTAGTAAAGTCCTGATCACAACTAACAGTTAATAACTTATTATTACAAGAATTATCAACCTCAAACCAATAATTACTCCTAGCCCTTCTCAAACAGGAACCAGCATTAGAATCAAGAGTCTTATCAGTAAGGACTTTGAAAGTGTAAGATTTACCGTCATAAGAAGCAGTACATGAAGAAGAAACGTTTGAAGAATCAGAAATATCCACCTGTAAATACCAAGTAATCTCTGAAGGACTAACCATCTTAGTACTAACCCAATCCTTAGCACTACCAGAATTTAAAGCAAGACCAGAAACAGCAGTTGTACGAAGATCACAACCATCACTACTACCAGTAGTTGAAGAAGTACTAACAGGCCAACACTGATTATTAATTTCCCTATCACGAAGCTCATCACGACACTCATCAGAAACTAATGAAGTGAACGCTAACTCCTCATTAGTAAGAGAAGCACAACCCTTAGAATCAATATTATCATTAATACAAGCAAGAGCTTTAGAATCAACACTCGAAGAACTATTAGCCTGAGCACTTACAGAAATTATTGAGAATAATAATAAGAACAAAAAGACTACTAGTACACCAAACTTTTTCATTAGATATTAAGAGCTAAAGTGTTTAAAAGTCTTTCCAAGACAGACTTTTAATCCACAAAAATTTGAACTAGAAAAAAAAGAGAATTTTTGACGTTTAAAAACCTCTTGGATTTTTATCCCTTAAGAGTTCTTAGAAATATTCTTACCACCCTTACCCCTTAATCCCTCAAAATATTTCTTAACCGCGTAATTAACAGGATTCTTAAACTTTAATTCATCGCTTGTAGGTGTGATACCAATGCCCTTGTAATGAGGCTTATCATAATTAGGAGGAAGAAGCTTCTTCTGATTATAAGACCAAGAAATCTGAGTAGTAATATAACCACCAAGCAAAGGCTTCTTATTACGCTTATTCCATTCATCAACTATATTAGTAACTTCTTCAGAAGAATAACCAAGACTACGAAAATAATTAATTATTATGAACAAAGCACGCTTACGACCATCAGTAAGACCCTTGAGTATTAAATCAATAGAAGGAGGATGAACAACACGAGACTTATCAAGATCAAGAACAGAATAAGACTTCTTAGAAGAAGACTTAGAAGAAACAACAGGAGCAGCATGAGACTTCTCAACATCAGCCTCAGCCTTACGAGTAGAATGCCAATCAAGAGCAGTAACTAATAATTCTTTAGCCTCACCAGGAACAACAGTTAAAGGGATGAATGGCTTAATAACAACACCTAAAGGATCAGCCATTCGAGGAACAAAACCATCAATATCAGACTTATCAACAACAATACTAGAAAGAGCAGTCTTTTCATGAAGAGAATAAGGAGCACGGAAAAGATGCCTTGAAGAAACAAGAATGAAATCAAGACCAAGATGCTCATAAACATCATAAGACTCAAAATTACTAAAAGAATCAGGACTAGTAAGAGAATTAGTCTTACAAGAACTACAAGTAAGAACAACTATTTTATCATCAACAACTAATCCCTCACTACAATCAGAACATTTACGCTTACGAATCTTCTTAAACTCCTCGGAAGTACGAGAAAACTCCTCAACACGACGACACTTAGGACACTTAAGAACAACCTTTAATGATTCAGAAGCAATCTCACCACAAACCTCACAACGAAAACCACGAGCAACACTCTTAAGACTATCAGTAAGACCCTTACTCTTAAGACGACGCTCAAGAATAGGACGAGCAAGAACCTTCATCAAATACTCAAGAACTATACGAGGCCACTCAGGGAACATATCCTTAGTACTAACACCACCAAGAGAATCAGGAAAAGCCTCCCAAGGAACAATGATATGCCAACCCTTAGAACCAGAATATTTGACGTTTGAATGCTTAACATTATGATATTCTAAAGCCTCAATTACAGAAATCGCTGCCTGCTTACCAATATCAAAATATTTAGAATCAATATCAATAATTAAGTCCCAACCCTTACGAAGACTACTAAGCTCCTCAGAAGACATGCCAGTCTCAATACTCAAAGGATCATCCCAAAGCTCCTCAGAACAATGAATAGAAGTAGCACCACCATTAACTAATGCCAAAACATCATTAGGATACTCTAAAGAATTAGGACGCTTACCAAAAGCCTCACCCATATATGAAGGAACAGTCTCACGATTACGACAAAAATCAACAATTGCCTTCTGAATATCAGGACGAGAATAATAAGTAAGAGCAACCCTACGAACCCTCTCAACCTTAACCTCAGAAGTAACCATTAAAAGGAAACCCCAAAGAGATTTAAATAATTATTCGTGATGAAAGGATAAGTAGAGGAGGAATAAACCTATACTTATACCTCACAAGAAAACTTTAAGAAATAGAAATTACGCAAGAAAGAAGGATGTGGAAAGGTATATCTTATAAACAAGTTAATTCGCTAATACCCATAACCTTATGATTATGATAGTTACAAGCGATGATTAATAAGGAGCTTAGCAGTAGAATTTATAATTTATAGAAGACTTTTAATAACCCCTATTTCTTATAAAAATATATTTTATAGACGATACTTTTATAAGTCACTAATTCTTGAATCTTTTCATGATTAAAGCTATAGCCCAAGAAACCCCGATGGGCTGCGCCATTGCATGCATTGCGAGCATCCTTAATAAGAGCCAAAGTTCCATCATTAAGGATTCAGGATTAAATGTAGAGAAATCATGGAATCATGGGTACTACTGCGGGGAAATAGTAAGAATCCTAAAAAATAATGGCCGGAGATATAAGTTTTCTAAAGTTACAGAGAAAACAAAGCACCTGATAGATAAAGACAGGTCAATAGTATTTGTTAAAGGCAAGAACGAAAGAGTAGGACACTACCTAGTCAGAGATAAACTCAATAATAGATGGATGGAAAGCTGGATTAACTTTCCTAAGATGAACCCCGCAAAGGCAGGATTCGTTAAGAAACTACCAGACACACCAAGATGGGTGATTTATGAGGGAGGAAGGAATCCTTAGCATTAGAACACAGAGGTAATAAATAATTAGTATATACCAAAGTATCCTAATATTTAAAAACGTCAAAAGGGTTAAGAAAATATGAAGGTAAAACTAGACCATCCAAAAATACTATCAGACATAGTAGGAATAATCTCAGAATTAGTACTAGAAGTAAGATTCAGGTTTGACGCTAGCGGAATGAACGTAGTAGCAATAGACCCAGCAAACGTAGCACTAACCGCGTTGAACATACCAGCAAGCTCATTCTCACAATACGAAGTAAATAATGAAAATATTGGAATAAGCCTAGAAAGTCTGAAAGCAGTACTTAGAAGAACAAAAGTAGGAAGTAGCATAGTAATGCAAACAGAAGAAAATAATCTAAAAATAGAAATAAACGACAAAATAAAAAGAACATTCAGAATAGCACTAATAGACATAGAAGGAGAACAAAAAGAAATACCAAGCCTAGAATTCTCTAACGAAGTAGAAATGTCAGCAGTAGACTTCTCAGAAGCAATAGAAGACTGTAAGATAGTAGCAGACAGCTGCAGGTTTGAGATAAAAGGAGGAATGTTCGTAATAGAAGCATCAGGACTAAACAGCGTAAAACTAGAATTCTCAAATGATGAAGCAAAAATAAGCGGAGAAGAAAAGAAAAGCAAGTACAGCCTAGAATACTTACAAAAATTCTCAAGAGCATGTAAACTAACAGATAAAGTAAAAATGAACTTCTCAAGCAAGAACGAAACCGACTACCCACTAAGACTAGAATTCATTATAGGAAGAATAGGACTAATATTTATCTTAGCACCAAGAGTAGAAACAGAAGACTAAAGAATTCTTAAAACAACATTTAAATAAGAGCTTAAAGGAAAAGATTTAAATAGTCTTGGAACAAATAAGTTACATATGGAACATAAAGATTACACGCTTGAAATAGTTGGAGAATTATTAAGGGAGAAAGGACATGCGAGAGCAATAGCAAAGAACCTCAAGACTAACCATATGACTATTAACAGAAAGATTAAAGAATTACTAGACAAGAACGTTTTAGACTTAAAAGAAGAAGGAAGAAATAAATCATATTACCTAAAGAAAACAATAGAAGCTAAGAGGTATGTTTACATGTATGAACACTATAAACTATTAGAATTCTTAAAGAAACATCCAGATATGAAGAGACTCATTAAAGAAATACAGGACGATAAAAGATTCAGAATAGCAATGATATTCGGATCATACGCAAAAGGACTAGAAAAAAAGGAAAGCGATATTGACTTGTACATAGGAACTGAAGATAGCAAAGTAAAGAAAGACTTAGAAAAATTAGACAACAGGATTAATATGAAAATAGGAAAGTATAATAAAGAAAACTTACTGATTAAAGAAATAGAGAAAAACCATATAATAATAAAAGGGGTGGAAGAATACTATGAAAGAAACAAGATTTTTGATTAAACTATTGAAAGAAGGAAGAATAGAATTTGTGGAACCAAGCGAAGAGATTGGCGAGTCTTACATTAACAAATCTGAAAGTTACTTAGAATCATCAAGGATATTAATTAAGAA
>PFDC01000138.1 GCA_002763035.1 Candidatus Pacearchaeota archaeon CG10_big_fil_rev_8_21_14_0_10_35_13
AACCTAGAAAGAGCGGTAAGATTCGTAGCAGAAAACTTAGAATCACCACTAAACCTAGACTTCAAAAAAGTATACTGGGACGTAGAAACAGGAAAATACCCAACAATAAAAGAAAGCCTAGACGCATACCTAGAAATATGGAGAGACTACAGCATTGAATTCATAGAAAGCATACACCTAATAGAAAGTAGTCTATACGAACCAAACGAAGCAGAAAGAGTAAGGATCTTGGAAAGAGCACTACAAGTAATACTCGACGGAGTATACGAAAAAATGCTAAAGTACTCACACACGATAAGAAGCCCACTAACAAACTTATACATGTTAGGAATAGTACTACCAACACTAGCACTAGCACTACTACCACTAGCAAGCACACTACTAGGAGGAGCAATAACATGGTACCATGTAATAGTACTATTCAACATTGTGATACCATTCTTCGTATACTACCTATCAACACAAATAATGCTTAAAAGACCAGGAGGACACGGAGAAACACAAAACTTAGAACAAAACCCCAACTATCCACAATACAAGAGCAAGAAACCTTACGTAATAGCAGCAATAATAACAATACCACTATTACTAATAGGGCTAAGTCCAATAATCATGAAACTAGTAGAACTAACAACATTAGACATAACAATGAAAGAATTAGGAATAGGGATAATGGGAGAAATGAAATTCATAGACTTCAAAGAAGGACCAACAGGAACAACAGGACCATTCGGAGTAGGAGCACTACTAATAAGCATGCTAGTACCAATAAGCCTAGCAACATTCTACTCAATAAGCGCAAAACTAAGAACTAAAGAACTAATCAAAGCAAGAAACGAAAGTAACAAATTAGAAGACGAATACGCAAGCTCACTATTTCAACTAGGTAACAGAATAGGAGACGGAATGCCAGCAGAAGTAGCATTCGGAAGAATAGCAGACAGCCTAAAAGGACAAACAACAGAAAACTTTTATCGATTAATAAACACGAACATACAACAAGGAGGAATGTCACTAGAAGAAGCAATATTCAACAAGAGAAGAGGAGCAATAGTCTACTACCCATCAACACTAATAGCAACAAGCATGAAAATATTAGTAGAAAGCGTAAAGAAAGGACTACAAGTAGCAGCAAGAAGCCTAATGAGCATATCAGAATACGTAAAGAATATTCACAAAATCAGCGAAAGACTAAGAGACCTACTAGCAGAAGTAGTATCAGACATGAAAAGCAACATGACATTCCTAGCACCACTACTATCAGGAATAGTAATAGGACTAGCAACAATGATAACAACAATACTAGGAAGACTAGAACTAATGTTCACACTAGGAGGAGACCAAACAATTAGCGGAATAGGAAGCTTAAGCTCAATACTAAGCATCTTCGAACTAAAGACAATGATACCACCATATTATTTACAAGTAGCAATAGGAATATACATAATACAAGTAATAATTATACTAACAGGGGCATTAGTAACCGTAGACTCAGGAGAAGACAGGCTAAAAACCACTAACGAATTAGGAAAGAACCTAAAAAGAGGAATGATACTATACGCAATAACAGCAATAATATCAATAGTAGCACTAACACTACTAGCATCAATAGCACTAAAAGGAATATAAGATAATATTAAAGGACTAACAAAATAAGAACTGGGACAGGATTGATTTCTAGAGGTTGAGTAAGTTGTGCCAGATTGCTCTGCAAAAGATGGCAGTGTTTATTCTGTCGTCTCTCTTTTGTTTGATGTTCCATCCGAACATTTTTTTGTCTGATGCCCATCCGCTTTCAGAATTATTTCTTTTATAGTATTCTTCAAGATAGTTCATGGTGTTATGAACGAACTCGTTCATAATTTTGTACCAATGGTTACCATGACCTAATTTAGCGTCTTTTCTTGGAATGATATAAACTTTTGATTCTGGGAATAAGTTAGTGTAGCAAGGAAAACTGTAATATCTGTCTAGTCTTATTGATTTTATTTTTATGTTTGATTCTTTGAGCATTTGCATTGCTTTGTCAAATGCTTTTC
>PFDC01000178.1 GCA_002763035.1 Candidatus Pacearchaeota archaeon CG10_big_fil_rev_8_21_14_0_10_35_13
CACCAGCAGAAGTATACTTCAACAATAAGAGATTATTCTAGCTTACGACATATGTCTGTGGATAACACATTCTCTTTCTCAACAATAATCTTTATATAGCTTCATGTTTCTTCCTTCTCATGTCTACTGAAAAAACTTTGATTATTGTTAAGCATGATGGTGTTTCTCGTAGTCTTATTGGTGAGGTTGTTCGTCGTTTTGAGAATATTGGTCTTAAAATTGTTGCTATGAAGATGGTATGGGCTGATGAGAGAGTTGCTGGTGAACATTATTTGGTTAGTGATGAGTGGGCTAAGGGAGTTTTTTCTAAGGCTAAAGTTGCTGCTGAGAGCAAGGGTTTGGAATTCCCTTATGATGATTATAAGTCTTATGCTGATAATATTCAACTTATGAATCGTGAGTACTTAATGGAAGGTCCTGTTGTTGCTATGGTCTTTGAGGGTCCTCATGTTGTTGAGATTGGTAGGAAGATTGTAGGCAGTACTGAGCCTCGTCAAGCCCCTCCGGGCACTATTCGCGGCGATTACATGTTTGATTCTTATGTTGTTGCTGATGGTAATAAGCGTAGTATTCGTAACCTTATTCATGCTTCAGGAACAGTTGATGAAGCTACCAGGGAAATAGCTTTATGGTTCAAGCCTGAAGAGCTTCATTCTTATCAGAAGAGTCTTGATTCTTATCATTCTTAACACGATAATTATTAAATAGTCATAATAATTCTTTTATTAATGGATAATTTAGAGAATAAAACAGAGATCCCAGGTATTAGAACACAGTTAGTGGAGATACTTTTTCATCCCTTAGGTATTACCAAGTCTGCGATAAGGTGTAATAGAGTTATTGAAGAAAAGAGTGTACGTTATCCTGGCGAGAGTATTATTGGTAAGATTTATGTTGGTCTAGGGCTCTTCGCGGATATTGGTAAGTTATACATTTATGGTTCTATGATCTATCAGACGATTAAGCACTTCTCTTGATTCCTAAACACCTCACTATTCATTAATTCCTAATTTCTTCTTATACTCTTCTAGCAATTTCTTATACTTGTTTACTATTTCAATATCTTCTTCTAATTCTCCGAGCATTTTCATCTTATTTTCCATTCCTGCTATAAGGCTTTTATCTATTTCTTTAACGTGGTATCTTGCAGTAGTCTCATCTCCCTCATCCAAGTCTTTCTCTAGCTTCTTGAAGTGTTTACCTATTTCTTCCTTATAACTTTCTATAGCTTTCTTTAGCTTTTTATTTCTCTTAACCATTTTTTATTTCCTCAATCATATTCTTTAATTCATTAATCAGTAAATTAGCTTCGATTACAGACACTACTTTTCTTGGTTTCTTATCATTTTTTATTCTAAGGTAAGATTCATATGATCCTTCACTTCCAGAACTCTTTATTATCTTTAGGAATTCTTTGTTTGTTGGAGACTTCTTTTCTTTCAAGCACTTAATCAGGTATAATTCCCTAAGTCTTAGGATTATTGAATAAACAGTTCCATCAGAGACTTTTATCCCTAATTCTTCATCAAGACTCACTGCTTTCTCATTAATCTTGGTTACAGCTTTTATTTCTGTTATTATCTTATTTATTTGAATTTTTGAATTTTTGTTCTTATACTTCTCAAGTAGTTCATTATTCATTATTGCTCTTGCTTCCCTAATCATGGAGTATAAGTAAAGGTCTTTCTGAAATTTCTTCTCAAACTTTTCTTTAGAGACTAACACAATTTCGTATTTATCTTTTTTTATTTGAAGGTTAATCTTATCAGTGATTACTAATATGTCAACATCACTACTCTCTGTTTCTTCATTTCTTGAATAGCTTCCAGTTAAGTAAATCCCTAAGGTGTTCTTTAATAAGTCCCTTTCTTCTAAGATTTCAATAACTTCTTGGTTTATTGGCTTTTTTAGTAGTTTAATTATTACTTTTCTTCCGTTCCATCCTACTGGTAACAAAACCCCTGCAGAATTCCCTAACTTAAATGCTTGCCTTATTATCCCTTCATCCAT
>PFDC01000141.1 GCA_002763035.1 Candidatus Pacearchaeota archaeon CG10_big_fil_rev_8_21_14_0_10_35_13
TTTCTCACCTCATCTTTTCTCATTAATAGACTAATATTTTACTCACGAACTATTTTTCGGTTACCTATCGACATATGTCGCTTGCTTATACATTGTGATTGAATAATCAAGAAGTTTTATAAACAAAGAACCCCTAAATAATACATGCTAGTAAAAGAGTTATATAAAGAAATAAGACTTAGATAATACATGCTAGTAAAAGAGTTATATAAAAATAATTGTGATTGAATAATCAAGAAGTTTTATAAAGAAATAAGACTTAGATAATACATGCTAGTAAAAGAGTTATTCATGCTTGACTGGAACATAGTATTCAGTAATATGATAATAGCAGTAGTACTACTAGTAATAGGAATATTCTTAGGAATAATACTTAACTGGATACTAAAAAAGATTTCTAAGAAAGCAAAACTTCATGAAGCTAGAGGCTACAACTTCATAAAACTGTTTATTACAATAATTACCTGGAGCATCTACATACTATTCCTAAACTTAGCACTAGTACAACTAGACATACCAGTATTCACAGGATGGCTAACATCAATACTACTAGTAATACCAGCAATAACAGGAGCATTACTACTACTAGGGGTAGGATTCGCAATAGCAACATACCTCAAAGGAATAATTGAAGAAAGCAGAATAGAAGACTACAGAATACTATCAAGAATAGTATGGTCCTTTGTAATGTACATATTCGGAACATACGCACTAAAAACCGCACTGATAAGCATCGAAACAAAAACAACAAATTACTTACTACTAATACTAACAGCAATAATAGGGACAGCAACAGCATTCTACGCAATTAAGAAAGGAAGATAATAATTATGAATGAAAGCCATCAGAAGAATAAACCTTAGTGTAATGACTCTTAACACCTTCTCCAAAGGACCCAGGGAATAAATCTGGTGCAGAGGCAGCAAAATCAGATAACCGAGAGCTGTCAGAAGAATGCTTACAAACAACCCCAATACAAAGATCAAATAGTTCACTAGGATTAATAGAATCGCCACCATGATGCTTAGGCAAAGCATCAACCGCAAAACCAACAGCACGATATAAATAACATCTCCCCCTATCTAGGTCTTCGAAAGATTTAAGCACCCCGATTACTTCCGATCTAGGTAATGAAGGCTCCGTAATTCCAGTATCTGAATCCAAACTCATAGTTAATAAAAAATAAAGAGGCTTATAAATCTTTCGGATTATTACAACTAAGAAGTTACTACATCAAACCAAAGGCCTTAGCAATAGACTCAGCCGTTGGACGAGAGAACAATAATAATCCAAGGAATCCTAAAACCGCAAGGAAAACTATTACTAACGACACTAATAAGAACTTACTAAAGAACGCCGAATGCTTCTTCTCAACCATTACCCCAGGAGCATTAGAATTACTAGAGGAATTAACAGGATTATAATTAGAAGGAATAACAGGCAAAGGCTTGTAAGAAGACTTATTAGAAGTAACAGGACGAGGATTAATAACAGGAGCAGAAGGATTAGGAGAAATAGGCTTAAGAGAATAATCAAGACCATCACCAGAAGTCTTAGTAACACCAGAAGCCTTAGGAATAGTAAACTTTAAACCATCAGACAAGGAATTAGCAGAGTCCTCAACGTCCTGAGAATTATAACCAGCATTAATAAAACTCTTCTTAGCAAAGTCCAAAGAATAACCACGAGAGATAGCAGAACGAAGACCAGCAGTAATATCACTTCTTTCCATAAAAGTCAATGGTAATAAGAATTTAAAAGCCTTTCTAAGGACAAAACTATGAAGAAGTTAAACTCAGACATTGAGAAACCGAAAATGTAACCATTAATGAAAAAATTCTAAACAACATTTTATGCTATTTGGAGCAAAAATAGAAGGAAACTCCAAAAGCTGAGAGATTCCCAAAAGAAATCTCGAGGCTTATCGAAAGTAAAAAGGTGAAGAGAACTTTCAGCTTTGTTGAATAACTATAGTTTGTTTAATAAGTAGTCGTCAGTTACGCATTATTGGTATTGTTATTTAGTCTAACTGTTTAGGTAGTAGGATTATTCAACCACTTCTTAAACAAAGCCGAGACTTTCAAAAGCTTTATAAAACCCAGTAACGACGATGGATAGATGTTCAAGATAAAATGTACCGGTTGCGGTGATAAAATTTCTAAGAATTATAAGTTCTGCCCTAAATGCGGAACTTACATAGAAGGAAGCACAGAGAAAAAGATTAAGGACTCAAAAGACTACGGAATGATCGGAACCATCGACGAAGACGCAAGAATGATAAGAAATGAAAACATAAACAACATAAAACTACCATTAGGACTAAACAACATATTCAACAAATTAATGAAAGAAATGGAAAAAAACTTCAGAGAACTAGACAAGAACATGAGCCATGAAATAAAAGAAAAAACTCCAGCAAAAGCAAAATCAGGAATAAGCATTAGCATAACAACAGGACAAGACGGAGAACCAAGAGTAAAAATAAAGAAGTACGGAGACGAAGCAAAAAAAGAAGTAAGAGAAATGGAAATAGAAGAAGCAGAACTAAGCCCAGAAAGAGCCAAAGAATTATCAAAACTACCAAGAGCAGAAGCAAAAACAAACGTTAGAAGACTATCAGAAAAAATAGTTTATGAAATAGAAATACCTGGGGTAAAAAGAATGGAAGACATAATAATAAGAAGACTAGAAAATGGCATAGAAATAAAGGCTTACTCAGAAAAAAAAGCTTATTACAAAACAATACCAGCAGACTACCTAATAACCAACTACTCACTAAAGAAAGGAATGCTAACCATAGAACTATTAGACGAATAAGAATTCTTAAAACACCAAAAGAAAAAATTCTATAACCCAAGAAATCATAATCAAAAGATTATGAGTGATTTGAAAAATCCGCAAACAACTATGAGCCTGCATACAACTTTTAAAAGAAAAAGTTCTATGAGTCAAAAATCATATAAAGAATAAGTGTGATTTGAAAAATCCGCAAACAACTATGAGCCTGCATACAACTTTTAAAAGAAAAAGTTCTATGAGTCAAAAATCATAT
>PFDC01000174.1 GCA_002763035.1 Candidatus Pacearchaeota archaeon CG10_big_fil_rev_8_21_14_0_10_35_13
AGGACAAGAAGAAGTGATAAAGGAAGTAAAGGGGAAAAAATAAGAAGATGAAAGATTCTGAAACAGAAGTAAAGATTTGCCCAAAATGTGGAAGCACAGAAATAATGATAGGAATAAGCACTTCTTGGGGAGCAGCAAGTAATTACTGCAAGAAATGTAAGTACGGAAAGATGCTTGATGGAACAAACACATTATTCCCTACAATAAAGATTAACGAAATAGAAAGATTTAAGGAACATCTAGAAGAAATAAGATAAGGGAAAGTTAGAGGTATAAAGCATACCAGATAATGGAGTAAATTATACCAAAAGATTTATAAGGTATAAAGCATACCAGATAATGGAGTAAATTATACCAAAATGACAAGCCCTGAAGAACACCTAAAAAAAATCAGAGAACACCTTGAAGGGATAGAAGAAGCTATAGATATCGGCATAGAAAAAAGACCAACGACTATAGGATTCCATTGCTCAGCAGGAGCAATGCAATATTTAGAATACTACCTCCACATAACCAATAGAATACCCATTGGAAAAATAATAAAACATGACTGGTTTAAAAGACCTAAAGAAGAACAGAAGATAGTGCCACTAATAGAAAGAAAAATGCCCCTAAACTTCCCAAATAAAGAAAAGATTTATTTTCTGATATACTCAATTGAAGAAGAAAGAAATACCTTGATGTACGGGAAACCGTCAGAAAAACAAATAAGGGTTATAATAGAAAACTTTATGAGATTAAAAGAGATATTTGATTATATGATTAAAAACAGAGGTGAAGAATAAAAATGAAAAATAATAAAATACATAACAGAGAAGATATGATAACTTACGCAATGTCATTCCTATCACACTCACTGAGAAAGATAACAGGAATAAAAGAAGTTATCATCTACGGCTCCTCGGTCAGAGGAGAAGCAGATAACGGAAGCGACCTAGACCTATTCTTTGATATTAACAGAAAAGAAGATGAAGAAGAAATGAAGAAAACAATTAATGAGGAAATAAAGATGTTTTACAAAACCAGAACCTACAATGACTGGAAACTTAAAGGAATAAGCAATAGAATAAGTGCAAAGGTAGGAATCCTTAATGAATGGAAGTTAAAAAGAAGCATAATGAGCGAAGGAATAAGCCTATACTCAAGATTTAAAGAAACACCAAAAGAAATAGAACCGTTCACTCAGTTTCAAATAGAACCAATAAGGGACATTACTAAAAGAAATAAGATAATGAGAAGATTATTCGGAAGAAAGGAAAATAATATGAACACTGAGGGTATGATAAAAAAAGTTGGTGGAAGAAAGTTATCCCCAACAACGTTTATAATACCATCTCAACATTGTAATGAAGTTATAAGAATACTAAACGAAGAAAGAATAAAATACCAACTATTTGAATTCTGGACAGACTTAAAAACTATAGGGAAAAACAAAAATTAATACTCCAACTTTTCCTACAGAAAAAGTTTAAATAGGGAAAAATGATGATTATAACATGGTAAGTACAACCCGTGAAATAAGAAAGGAAGAAAGTATAAGGAGCAGTTGGCATGGCTACTCAGAGAGCTATTCAGAAGTTCACGGATTTATGTTCCTGCCGTTCTGAAGAAATAATAATAAAGATTTCTAAAGAGAGACTTACCAACAAACAAAAAACGGTTCTCAGGATGATTAACGGGTTACAAGAACAAGAAATCATTACTAACGCAACAAAATTCTCAGAAAAAACAACAAGAATACTAGAATGCTCAGAATCAACAATCTGGAGCTGTCTGAAAACATTAAGGAATTGCGAATTATTAGAATACAGCAGTAAAGACAACAAAGGAATACCACTAAGACTAACAAAGATAGGAATGAAAGTAGCAGAAGAACTGAATAAAAAGAATAAGGAGGTGGTGAGAATATGACAGAAAGAATAGAAATGCCAGACTACATGATTAAAGCAATATACTTCGACACGATAGCAGACGCGGAGATAAACAATGCAAAGTACGGACCAGACAACTGTGAAGTAGGAGAAG
>PFDC01000102.1 GCA_002763035.1 Candidatus Pacearchaeota archaeon CG10_big_fil_rev_8_21_14_0_10_35_13
TACTTAACAGAAGAATTTGAGAGAAGAACTGGAGAATAATAATACTTAAAAATAGCCTCACATAAAAGATCTTATGCAAGTAAGCACTGCAAGCAGGATTAGAGGAACAATATTCTCAGGGTTAATCGGATTCTTTGAATCAGGGGTATACAGAAGTCTTGTTAATATCTATAATGAAGGAATGAACAGTCTTGGAGACAAGATACTATTTGGAACATTAGCAACAATTGGAGTAGCAGGAGCGTATTTCCTAACGGAAGAACTAGTAGATGTAGGTTACGGAACTCACAGATACCTAAGATTAAAACTTAAGGAACTAATAACAAGAAACCCTGAAGGGAAGAAGAAAGTAAGAGAAGATATTGAAAGAATGATAGAAAGGAGCAACAAAGACCTAGTAGAACTACTAGAACAAGAAGACAAGCTTTAAAACCCTAATAACTCTAAGAATAATAAGACCATGAAACCAATAAATCATATAGAAGCTGATGAGAACACCAAGATTAGCGAATTAGTCAAAGACATGGGGAAAATAGGTTTTGGTGCAAGAAAGATAAGTATCGCTAGTGAAATCTATAGAGAGATGACTAATGATAAAGAATGCAAGATATTCGTAGGAGTAGCAGGAGCAATGGTCCCCGGAGGTATGAAGAAACAAATAATTAAGATGCTAAAGAACAAGAATACAGCATGCTTGGTAACCACAGGAGCAAACCTAACACACGATTTAATAGAAGCATTAGGAGAACACCACTATATAGGTGATGAAAGAGCAGATGACGCAAAACTTAATGAGGAAGGAATCGACAGGATTTATAACGTATTCATGAAGAACAGCGTTTATGAAAAGCTTGAACCATTCTTTGAAGAAAACTGGGAAGAATTCAAGAAATGTACTAATATCAGAGAATTCATAAACAAAATAGGAGAATTATTAGTAGTAGACGAAGAAGAAAGCATACTAAAATACTGTTATAACCACGAAATACCAATATACTGCCCGGCAATAGCAGATTCAGGTATTGGAATGATGGTATGGGGAAGAATAGTGAAAGGAGAAAAAAACAAGATAAGCATTGACGCATTCGATGACATGAAAGAAATAATTGATCAAGCATGGACAGCAAAAAAGAGCGGGATAATATATGTTGGAGGAGGAGTGCCAAAAAACTTCATACAACAATCATTACAATTCAGCAAGGATAACGGAGCAGACTACGGAATACAAATCAGCACAGACCAACCACAATGGGGCGGAAGTAGCGGAGCACCATTACAAGAAGGAATAAGCTGGGGGAAAATGAAAGAAAAAGCAAAATTCGTAAACGTATACTGCGACGCAACAATAGCACTACCAATGATAATAGCATGATAGTATTCTTCTAAGAACAATAAATAATAAGAAATGGATAAACTAATTCTAAGCCCACAGAAAGCCTTATAAAGTGTCACTAATTAGTGGTAATATGACTAATTTATCTGATAAACTAAAAGCTGTAAAGAGTATTAAAAGGGAATCAGGATATATCGCAGGAACAGCAGACGCCCTAAGATACTTAAGAGCTCAAGAAAAGTATCAGGCATTGCTTGACGAAGTATTAGAAGATATTGGAAGAATAGGATACACCCCAGACTTAAGAGAAGTAGCAAATATCTGTGAAGAAGGAAGAATGTACCTTGGAGGAATGATAGGAGTACTAGCAGAGAAAGCCCTAAAAAAAGAAGAGAATGCAAGAAGAACAGAAAGACCAATATTTGTTAATTATTATAACAAGGACCTATCATCCGACCAAGAAATTGGTGATTACAAAGATGATAAAGAGATAAATTTCGACTTTGACTATAAGAACTTTCTTAAGATGTACCTTGAAGGAGTAAGAGCTGCTAAGAACATGCCCGAAAGTGCAAAGAGAGGAGTAGGGATATTAGGGTCTATGGAAATAGGGATATTAGGAGGAGAATTAAAACTTCTAAATGAAGAAACTGGAGAATTAACA
>PFDC01000130.1:0-1435 GCA_002763035.1 Candidatus Pacearchaeota archaeon CG10_big_fil_rev_8_21_14_0_10_35_13
GAGGAGGGTGTTATGCATCACCTTCTTAGGGAGGCGTCTTTTCAGTTCAGCGATAGTAGCAATTTCCTCAGCATTCTTTAAAACCTGCTCCACCATAAGAACTGTATTCAGGGTTGGTGAGTGTTCAATTCTTTTAACCACTTTTAATTTATTTTTGTTCATTTTTGATATAATTATATCTCTATCGGATGTATTTAAATGTTTCTATGATTTTCAATTAAGGACACAGAAATCATCAATGCTGAAATAATCCTCAGCCGGCTTTGATGGACGTTGAACAATTAGTTGTTTCTATAGGATAATGATATTTTGATGGAAGCCTTAGAGGACTTATGACATGAAGGAAAATATTCAAGAACAAAAAAACTATCTTAGTTCTTCCTTTCTCAAAGACAAATGTGTTTGAAGCATTTTAAGAACATCATAAGGGCTAGGAATATAATTAAACTTATCATACTTAGCCTGCATTCTAGGACGATCACCACCAACAGTTTCCATCTCACCAGTAAAGATTTTTACAGTACCAACCTTAAAGATAACCCCCAGAATACCAACATCCACGGAAACATTCTGCATTCTATCATAATCAATAGACCTAAAATCACGACCGATAATTCCTGACTGGATGATAACCCTCTTATTAGTAATAGCATAATGAGTTCTAGAATAAGCCATATTAGCAAGAACTAAACCAGTAATAAGAATAACTGCCGCGATGACAACAGCAAGAATTAAGGAATTAGCAAAGAAGAATAACAATACTCCTAAGATGACCATAATTGTTAATGAAACAAAAAAAGCATTAATCATAAAATTATATAAACAATTCATTTGATTAATAACTATGTTAGGACTAACAAAAGAGGAAATAGAAATATTAAAAGAGCACGACACACCAAAAAAGATACAAGACTTCATAAATAAGATACCAATAAACTTCGAAGAAGAAGGAGAAGACACATGTATCTCACCAAGAAGAATATTAAGAGAGAATAAATGCCACTGCATCGAAGGAGCAATACTAGCAGCATTAATGTTAAGACTACAAGGAAGAAATGCGCTAATTGTGGACTTGACATCAAACGATAAAGACTTTGACCATGTAGTAGCAGTATTTAAAGAAGAAGGAATGTGGGGGGCAATAAGCAAGACTAATCATGCAGTACTCCGTTACAGAGAACCAATATATAAAAGCATTAGAGAATTAGCAATGACATACTTCCACGAATACTTCTTAGATGACGGAGAAAAGACCCTGAGAAGTTATACCAAACCGATAAACTTGAAGATTTTTGATAATAAAAAGAACTGGGCAATAAGTGAAGAAGACCTATGGTTCATTCCAGAACACATAATAAAAACAAAACACTACCCGATGCTAACAAAGAAACAAATAACGAACCTAAGAAAAGCAGACGACGTAGAAATAGAAGCA
>PFDC01000130.1:1458-1742 GCA_002763035.1 Candidatus Pacearchaeota archaeon CG10_big_fil_rev_8_21_14_0_10_35_13
TAATTAGTATCCTTAACAATCTCTGAAATATAATTCTTTGAGTGATAATCTCTACGACTAACTTTAGGCCTTGGGCATTCATCAACCCTCCTAGAATCTCTAGCATTTCTTTCTAAATCATCAAAAAACTCTCTAAGATCATCAGCCATCAAAAAGGATAAAGAAGGCACGACTTTATAAGCATTATGGAGAATTATCATTACAACCACAACAAAGCTTATAAAGAATTAGTATTTGTGTAAGTTAATAATATTAATCTAACCCGCCAAGATTTTATTAATATT
>PFDC01000130.1:1762-11794 GCA_002763035.1 Candidatus Pacearchaeota archaeon CG10_big_fil_rev_8_21_14_0_10_35_13
ATATTATCCGTAACGTGAGGTGAATTCTTAACATACACTTAGTAGTATGCTAAAACATTAGTAGTACGAGAACACACAAGTATATAAATATTGTGATTTTTTACTACAAACAACAAACAACTGAAAGGAGGAAAAAAAAGAAAAATATGGTATTAGACTTTGCAAAAGAGGCAATACAAAACTCTTCAACGTACAGTATTAACTTCGACGAGCTAAAAGCAGGAAAAGCGAATATTAAAGTATTCGGAGTAGGAGGAGCTGGATGCAACATGATAACCTGGTTATTTAACAAAGGAATCAATGGAGCAGCAGTTTACGGACTAAACACTGACGCATTACACCTAAGCATTACAAAAGCAGACGATAAAATTCTTATAGGAAAAGAACTAACTCGCGGTTTAGGATGCGGAGGATACCCAACCAAAGGAAGAGAAGCAGCAAAAGAAAGCGTATCAGACATAAAGAAAGCAGTAGCAGGAGCTGATATGGTATTCGTACTAGCAGGAATGGGGGGAGGTACAGGAACAGGAGCAGTGCCAGTAGTAGGACAATTAGCAAAAGAATCAGGAGCCACAGTCATCGGAGTAGTAACCATGCCATGGGAATGTGAAAGAGCAAGAATTGACAAAGCAGAATTCGGACTGCAAGAACTAAGAGATGTTACAGACACAGTAATAGTGATTGATAACAACAGATTAGTAGACATTGCAGGAAACCTACCAATAGAGCAAGCATTCGCCGTAGCCAATGAATTAGTAAGCACAATGATTAAAGGAATCGTGGAAACAATTACCTTGCCTTCATTGATCAACTTAGACTACGCAGACGTGTCATCTATCATGAAAAACGGAGACGTTGCGGTCATAGGAATCGGAGAAAGCGACACTCAGAACAGAGTAGACGAAGCAGTAAGACAAGCACTAACACACCCATTATTGGACGTAGACTACAGAGGAGCAACTGGAGCACTAGTACATATTACTGGAGGAAACGACCTAAAGTTAGAAGAATTCAGTAATATAGGAATGCTAGTAACTGAAAGCTTATCACCAGAAGCACAAGTCATTATAGGAGCAAGAATTAATAAAGACTTTACAGGAAAAGTAAGAGTTATAACAATAATGACAGGAGTGAAAAGCCCATACGTACTAGGAAAACAAAGGTACTCAAGTGAAGAACCAATGTCTCACATGTCAGACTTAGGAATAGAAGTACTAAGGTAAGAACGAACTGCTAAAAAAATTTTTATTTTTATTTTTATTTTTAGAAGGAAAGGAAGAATTATTGTATGAACCCCCAGGTTTCTGCTCTAAATCAAGAGGGATGGTAGGGCTGTTAGACATGATTTGTTTGTGTAAATAACAGGACACTAACAGCTGAAGCTGACAGAAAAGGGTTAAAACACTAAATACAAAGAAATATATAACTGATTATCTTAATAATATTATGACTGATGAACTAATAATCAAGGCTTTTGAATCAGTAGGCATACCTAAAATGCAGACTACTGTTTACTTAGACTTATTAAAAAACAAAGAATCTTCTGCAACACAAGTTTCGAAAAGAACCAAGATGCATAGAGCTAACGTCTATGACACCCTAACAAAACTTAAGGAAAGAAATCTTGTTTATCTATCAACTAAAGAAGGAAAGCAAGTATTTGCTGCTTTGCCTACAGACTTAATTCTCGATGAAGAAAAGGATAGGTTAGAAAGTCTTAAATCAGCAGTGGACTACATAAAAACGGCTTATGTATCAGGTCAAACCCCAAAAGTCTATATTCTAGAAGGATTAAAAGTTATAAAAAGCATCTTATTCGGTTTACTTGAGAAAAAATTAGACATCTGGATTTATGGTCTCGCAGAAAATGAAAGTGTAATCAAAGTTCTGAATGACAAATTAATGCATTCCTTCCATATTGAAAGAATAAAAAAACATATTGAACTTAAAATGCTTTTTTATAAACTTCCTGATGAAGAAATAAAAACACTTAGCAACCTGAAATTTACAGAAGCCAGGTTATTACCAAAAAATCAACAGTCAAAAGAATCTCAGATAACTCAGATAGTATGCGGGGATTTTGTTTATATAACCCTCTGGATTCATCCTATTTACACAATTGTGATAGAAAACGATATTCTTGCGAAGGAATACCTGAATTTATACGACATTCTTTGGGATTATTCTAAAAAAATAGTGTAGTTTTTTATAGAACTAAGTCTCTTCCCATACAACAATTATGCTCTACTACTACGCCGGCATATATACTCAACTGACTAAGGTATATTACAATGGAGGCGAAAATAATATGACGAAGATACAAAGAATGAAAAGTGACATGGCAACTGATGATAAGAGAGAAGCTGCAGATAAAGCTCTGAGTAATAGCAGAGATAGGAATGACGCATTAACTCAAGAAAGAAGATTTGAAGCAGACAAGACCATGGGTGAGAATAGAGCAAGAAATGATGAAATAACTGCTGACAGGAGAGAGATCAAAGACGCTAGTAGCCCGAAATGGGCCTTAGCGATATTATTATTAGTAGCTGTTTTGGTTGTTGGAACTGTCCTCATTTTCCTGTAAGATGGTAAAAGCAAAAAACAAACATGCACACACAAATTATAGAGGGCGGACTGCGAGTCGTGAACAAAGGAAGAAAAACCTCAAATTCTTTGAAAATAAAGAAGATGCAATGGAATATGCTGGGACTCTTGCATTAAATGGTAGAAGCTATATAGCCACCTATAAGCACAATGGACAATTTAAAGACTTTGAACATGGAGAAGAAATCTATGTTAGAAAGCATAAAACAGCCCCTATAATAACCAAGGCCGTTGAAATAGTGCACCCTGTTATTAACAATACGCAACCTATTATAGAAACAATAACCTCCGTTTAGACGAAGACTTCTGGGATATGAAGTTTAATGTATGGATTAATACAAGCTTTATTACAGAGAGTCAGTTTTATTAAAAATAAAAAATATAGATAATCAAAATAAAAATGGCAAAAATAAAAAATAATGTAGAAAAGTTGAATACTTTAATTAAAGAAGGCAAAATCATGGAAGCCTTTGAAAGATATTATAGTGAAGACGTAATTATACAAGTAAACGGAAATCCTCCAATAACTGGAAAAGAACAGAACAGAAGAAGAGAGATGATATTCCTTCAAGAAATAGAAATCTTAAATCGCGCTGAAATAAAATCAGTTACTTTTGGAGGAAAAGATGATAATGTTTCAATGACTGAGTGGGCAATAAATATTGAAAATAAAGAAGGCGTTAAAAAAACAATTCATCGAGTAAATGTTCAACACTGGAAAGATAATAAAATAATCAACGAAAAATTATATTTTTGCGGAGACCAAAAATTTTAGTAAGTCTACTTCTTGTTCTTGATTAATAAGACTATAATCAATATTATAAAAAAAGACGCTGTTGCAAGATATATAAGGAAATTCTCCTCCGGGCTTGGGAAGAAGAATAATACTACTAATCCAATTAGAATAATCACCGGAACTAAATATTTATTTTTTGTTTTCACTATCCACCCTGTTGATATCAATATTCTCATGAATTATTAAACCTTCTGTTTGAGAGTAAATATTAGTTATCTCATTAAGAGTATAGCATCATACAACTCAGCTATATATACTCTTATAACCTTAAATATTTACAATGAATAAAAAAGGCGTAACAAGTTGGTTGATTTGGGCATTAATATTCTTAGGAGTAGCAATAGTTGCTGGGATATTTGGATTTGGAATTATTTCAGGAGTTTCATTTACAATCGCAAAATGGTTAGCAATAATCTTTGTAATATTATTTATCATTTCAGTAATAGCTCATACGATAAAAAGAGCATAAGGGTTCATAATATTTATTAAAAATGAAAATACTAACTTGGAGGATAAAATAAAAATGGCAAAGAAAAGCAGGGGAGGACGAATGAAAGTAGCAAAAGCGAGAGCTAAGAAAAGCCCTGGAGGAAAAGGACCTATAAAAAACAGGCCTGCTGGGAAACATATAATGAAAACATGAAAATGGCAAAAAATAATAACACCATAATGATTGTACTAATAGTTGTATTAGTGCTAGTACTCCTAGGAGGATATAGAATGATGGGGCTTACAGGAGGAATGATGCAAGGATTCTACGGACTTGGATGGCTATTCGGAATTATAGCGCTTATTGCAGCAATATGGGTGATTTATGACGTTCTTACAAACAACAGAGGATTATCCGATGGCATGAAATTATTATGGATACTACTTGCCGTGTTCTTCAGCATAATCACCGCAATAATTTATTACTTAGTCGGCAGAGATGTAAATAATGATTTTTTCAGGAAGAGATAAGATGAGAATGAATAAGAAAGGACTCGTTGGAAAAATAATCATTATGGTGCTTGCAGTAACTGGAGGATACTTTTTACTTAAATATTTTGGGGCAATATAAAAAATGGCTAATGAAAAAACCGAACAAACAAAAGAAGAAAAATTAGATGAAATAAAGGATTGTATAAACCAAGAAGACAGTTTGTACTATATACATAAAAAGAACACGGAAGCTTTTGAAAAAGAAAGCAGGGCAGAAGGAAAGGGCACAATACCAATAATGACTTATGGAGATTATGTTGTGTATTTAAAGGCAGAGGATTCAACTCTTCCAAAGATTGCTTTATCAAAGTTTAACTATACATCCGGGACCTTTGAGAAAAAATGGGGCCCTGATCATAAAACTATTGTTTTAACGCCAAATCATTCAAGCATTAGAAAGGTTGAGATTGAAATTCAAGGAATAGACATACATAACATGAAGTTACTACCTGATAAAACTGGTGATGTGATTGAAGATACCGCTAAAATAAAAATAACAAGACACTACAGGTTTGCTGAAGGAGACTTAGAAAATAAGGAAGATTCTAGTATAGCATCCCCCGGTGTAACTGAAGCTAGGTAGTTCTTAATAAATAAAGAAGTTTAACCTCAGATAAAACCTTCTCGTGTGCAAATATAAAAGGATAGGGTTCCTAAAACATAAATGAAACATTACCATTATATCAAGGAAAATAACCCCACACATAAAAGGAAGGTTTTGGTGTTTTCTATTATTGTGTTAATACTACTAGTGTTTTTAGCTATTTTTTTCTATAAGTTCTGGTATAACTTTATTCAAACCACACCTATTTTGTATAAAACACTAACTTATCTAAGGTATAACTTTGTAAGTGTAACCCCCATGGGTCTATTCTATGAACATTTTATAGGAGGAATATTTTTTGTGCCTTCTGCAGATGAACTAGTATTTTATTATGGACTGCTAAATGGAAATCCTATCATTTTTTCATATGTTACAGCATTAACAGGGTATATGCTGGCACAAATATTAAACTATTTTATTGGATTTAAAACAAGTAACTTAATGTTACATCTTGTCTCAAAGAAAAAAGTGTATAAAACTAAGAGGTTAATAAACAAATATGGACCTTATGGCATATTTATCTCTAATGCTATCCCTATCTTTCCAGCCCCCCTATTGATATTTGCACTCGGAGTAACAAGATATAATTTTAAGAGATTATTCATAATAACCATCCTAGCTAAGGCTTTGGAATATCTTGCTATAATAGGCATCTTTTTATTATTTTCAGGATGATTTTTATACTAGCTTATCCTTAGAAAGTAATGAAAGAACCACATAGTATACTAAAAGCTGAACGATCATTAAAAAAAACCATTAATCTAAAAAAATTAATCGGTAAGAGAGTTCTTTCGAAAGGAGGAACAATAATCGGAAAAATATTAGAGATAAGGATAAGTCCAATAAATCTTAACCTAGAAGGTATTCTTGTAAGGGGAAGTATTATAAAAAAATCAATGTATATCGGAAGAAGTTACTTCTCACGACTATCAGATGAAGCGGTAATTCTGAATATAGAAGTTTTTATCTTAATAAAAAATAAACAAGTAATCGATTCTAAAGGAAGAGTAATAGGAAGAGTTAAAGAAGTTGTAATGAAAGGAACAAGGAATAATTTTAAGGGTGTATATGTTCGTTCATTATTCAGCAGGAAGTTCTTCATCCCAGAATCAGAAATTGAGTATGTAACTAAATCAGTAGTATTAAAAACAAAATATCATGCAACAAAAAAGTATTTCTGGCAAAGCAATAAGTAAAGCGATAACAACAGAAGACATATTAGGAAAAGATGTCATAGACGCTGAAGGCGCTTTTATTGGGGTTGCAGAAAAAGTATTTATTGACCCAAAAATCCTAGATTTTATTGGGATATCCGTTGATAAGGGGCTTATCAGAAGCGGACTAACTATTGGGAAAAGTTATATTGATAAGATTGCTGATCATGCTATCTTCCTAAAAATAAGGGTCGTCTATGATATAAAAGGAAAGCTAGTCTTTGACAAAGACGGAAAAAAAGTTGGAATCGTCTCTTCAATAGACCTCCGCGGGGGAAAAAACAAGATAAAAAATATTTATTTGAAACCTAACTTCCGTTTATTTTTCTTTAGGGAGAAAATAGTAATTCCTGAAGAGTATATAGCAAATATCGGGGAAAATGTTATCCTAAATGTAACGATAAGTGATTTGACTAAAAAATAAACTTTATCAGAATAATTTCACCTAAACAGAAACTTATTTACTTCTAATCTTAGAAGACACTCAGCCAAGGTAATAAAACCCTGACTGTTAAGTAAGGAGTGTGAAATTTACATATCTTTAGTGTGTGAATGAGAGCGAGGAATAATTACCTATTCAATTAATGATAAAATACTACCCCAATAATCATTATAATGGCTTTGATGGACGTTGAGTAATTAGTTTTTTCTATAGGATGATGATATTTTGATGGAAGCCCCACTTTGCCGTAGGCGGATTGCGAAGGAATGAGCAACTTTTAAGGTGTGAAGGATGTCACAATAAAGAAGTATCCTCCTATACAACAACGTATTCCTTAATACCGCTTATCCATATAAAAGAAAGTATCTTTATGATAGTCTAGGGATGAAAAAGAAATCTGTGGTGCTAAAAATAAAGGTGTATAAGTATGTTCAATCAAAATTCGTGTGTTGTATGCGGTCATTCAATAGCAGACCCAATATGCAGTCGTTGTTATACTAATCAAACAATGATACTACTTCATGATTTAAGAATAGACCCAATGATTAAAGAATATATTAATAATAAATTAAAAAACCACTTTAGTACAGAAACCATTAATGATGCTGAATGTATCTCTTGTAGGAGTGATGTAACCACTGTATGTCACTATTGTTTCTCAGCAGTTCTACTAAGAATATTACTAGAATTGAACTTTCCTGAAGATTTAGTTAATATTATGGGATGCAAACCAGTATACGAAGAAATTTATTTACAAGAACAAAGAAGTTAGGCTGATATGCAACATGTTCTAATGAACCTTAATGTCTTTTATTATTCCACTCATCATAGAAGACTGATTGGTGAAGCGGTTGTTTCTTCTTAACCTCATGGGCCTTAAGCTTTAATTCATAACCAAGGGGAAGAATAGCTTCTATATCATAATGTTTAGGGATCTTAAGAATTCTACGAACAGTCTTCTCAGAAAAATGTCCAACCCAACAAGTAGCCATACCAAGATGCTGAACTTTTAATAACATGTTTTGAATAGCGGCGCCAGCCTGCTGACGAGAATAAAGAACTCCCCTCTCAGGAAAATTCCTAACCACCTGATCAACATCAGAACAAACAACAATTACCAACTTAGAATCATTAATGAACCCCTGCTGGCAGGCCTTGGTAAGCTTAGAAATCTTATCAGCATCCTCAACAATAAGAAATTTTAGTACATGAAGATTACCAGCACTAGGAGCCTGATTAGCAGCATCAATCACCTCAAGAACATCACGAATATTAAGCTTCTTATCAGAGAAATTATGAACCGAATGTCTATCACGAATAAGTCTATCAAAACCACCCCCGTTACCAAAAAGTCCCATGAAAAGAATAGAATGAAAGAGTATAAAAAACCTTCTAAGAATTTATGGACTTCAAGTCCATTAAAACAATAAAAAAAAATGTTTGTTTAGTCAAGAAGACAGTTACCTTGCCTCATCATACCAAAACCTCTGCCTTCATTCCTACCACTATTGAATTCTGGCCCTTCAATACCATACTGTTCTCTAAGTTCTAATATCTTATCCCTAGAAAAATCTCCAGAAGCCTTAAGTTCATTCATAGCATTTCTGAATTCTGTTCTTGACTCATGTTGGTCAACCATAGCATTGAAGTTATCAACATTAATCTCTGCCTGCATTAAAGAAACTCTCTCGTCCATTAATGACTTCCAAGAATCATAATCATTATTCTCAACAGCAGTTCTAAAAGAATCCCCTGCTTCATTCTGGCTGTTACCTGAGAATTTACTCATAATACCAAAACCATTACTGGCAGAAACTAAACCAATGCCTAATAGTGCAATCACTGAAATAGCAAGAACTCCTAATACATAATTTTGTTTCATAAAAACCTCCTTATAATTAATTTATTCATAAGAGATTAAGAAAAAAATCCTTTATAAGCAAGATGGACTGATAATCCATTCATTTTATAAATAAAAATGACTGATGATAAACATGCCAATAATGACCGGGAGAGCAATGATGGGGAATATCATGGTTAATGGGATGATGAATGAAGGGCTAAGCTTAGAGATAATCTACTCCTTTGTAATAATACTCGCAAGTCTAATGATTTATTACGGAACTAAAGAACTTTACGAATTAAGTGGGCATAAAGGGATAAAATATTTCCGTCAAGCATTCTTATACTTCGCACTAGCATACTTCTTCAGATCATCAATAAAGTTTGCCTTAAGATACTTTAATGTTATGGCAGTATTTGACATTGACCCAAGAAGTATTAACTCCATCATCGGACAAACAACACTATTCTTATACATTTATCTAAGCACGATGGCAATATTTTACCTGTTACTAAGTGTGAAATACAAACAATGGAAAAATGAAAGTGTAATGTTCCTACAAACATTAGCAGTAATAGTTGGGATAATAAGTGTTATTTATAATAATCCCCTATCACACTTAGTAATCAACTTAGGGCTGTTAGTAGTAGTGGTTGGGGTGGTGATCTTATCAAAGAGCGGTAAGAAGAATAATTTACAAATAATTTACATATTATTATTACTATTCTGGGTGCTTAATGTATTAGACGTTATGATCCCAGGATTCTTTAGAACATTCCAACTAATAATCTACCTAGCATCATCAGGAATCTTTATGACAATGTTATATAGAGTGTTGAGAAACACAGGGGGTAAGTAAGATGGCAAAGAGAGGAAAGCTAGAGATCATCAAAGACCTACTAATAATTGTTAATGATAGTCATGGCAGGATAAAAACAACCCCCTTACTAAGACAAACAAACCTCTCAACAACAAGATTTAAAGAATACTATCAAGAACTAATAAATAAAGGATTAATAAAAGAAAAAAATAATGATGGCAAAGTCGTAATGATAACTGATAAAGGAATAAAATTCTTAGAAAAATATAGCACAATAGTGAACTTCATAAAAGAATTTGATCTGTGATGGTTATTGTTTAGTGGTAAGAAGAGATTATAAACCCTAAAAAGCTTATTATATTTTGATGGGAAAACATCAAAAAATAGAATTCTTGACAACCGAAGAAATAGAACGTTTAGAAAGAGAAGGAAAAATTGAAATATTAGGGTGGGAGATGTATGAACTGGGAATCAGAAGGGTTTCTAAAGCCCCAAAAAGATTTAATGGAACAGCAAGATACGCCACTGAGATGGAAAGAACTGAAGAGTTTAACCACGGAGGTTATGGGAAAGTGTCAAGAATAGGATTCTATAAGAAGAGATAATTATAAGAATAACAAGCGAGGGTTATTCTAGTCATAACTATTCACCAGTATCTCCGCACGGGTGTTAAAACTATTAAGTTATTCCAAAAAGCTTAAATATTAGATATATATTAAATATATATG
>PFDC01000106.1 GCA_002763035.1 Candidatus Pacearchaeota archaeon CG10_big_fil_rev_8_21_14_0_10_35_13
GCACTAATAAACAAGAAGGAGATATAGCAGGAACAAAAATGCTAAAGTACTCAAAATACTTAATAGCAGAAATATCTAAGAGCAGGAAAATAATAAAGAACGAGTTCGTTTATGATAAAGGAAAAACCTCAAAACTACACATAATAAGCAAGAAGATACCGACGATAATAATTAACGGACCACCAATAAAGATGATTCAAGCATTAGAAAACTTTAGGAAGAAACATGATAAAGTAATGATAAAGAAAGGAAGAGCATACGTTGAAACAAAGAATGATAAGAATGCTAAAGAAACAATTAATGGACTATTAAAAGAAAGAAAGAAGGACACTAAAGGAATGGGAATAACAAAAGTAGTATTGAAATAATTAATACTTGTAAAAAGAGAAATACCATTATTACCTGAGAACGATTAGCAGATTCTACTAGATAGTGAACTACCATAACTTAACAGGATGTTTTGCTTAACTATTAACAAGAGTACTAAAAAGAAAAACCTTTCCAAGGCTCAGGCTTCTCAAGAACCAAACCCCAGCTACGAAGGGTATCAACCGCAACCTCTAAAGAACCAGAGTTAGGAGCCTCGAGCATTAACATATAAGGCCGGGGATTCTCACCAGAACTAAGAATAGTAACATTAACCCCACCATCACAATGATAATTATCAATACCACCAATAAGACTTTGAACAGGTGAAGGAATAAAACCATTACCAAAAATTACCCTCTGAAGAGAGTCATCAACCGGCTCAGGAATACCAGTAACTAAGTAATCAGCACGCTTTTTATAAGGCATAGAATATGAAAAAGGAAAAAACGTTTATAAAATTAACTAATCAGAAGAATCATTAGTCGCGAAAGGAAAACCAGTACTTTCCATCAAATCCTCAACAACAAAGGATACCAGCCCCTCGTCAGAAGCAGACATAATAATCCCTGAAGGATTACCACGATTATCATAAGGGACTCTAATACTAACACCGAGATAATTATAAACCGCAGTTTTACCGGAAGGATGATCCACCCTACCAAAACTTGAAGCATTAACTGTAAGAAAAATTACTAAACGAAGAGCAATAGAAGGATCCTCACCAACATCATAGGATCTAACATACAGAGGATCACTCATAAGGATTACCTCCTCATAGTCATCATATCAAACATATTAGCAAGAGTGCTAGCAAAGAATTCAGAATTAATCCAAACACCAACTTCTTGCTCGTCATCATCAGAGTTATTTACAGAAAATAATACTTCACTCCTATCACTAACGAAAAACTTAGCATCAATAGAAACCTTCACAGGCTTAATCTTAAGAGCTGTAGCAACTTCACGAATTTCAACATCAGAACCATTAAGAGCTAATTTTATAACCACTCTAGACCTCTTAAGCCTATCAAACATCTGACTGAAAACCTTCATCTTCTTAAGAATTTCAGAAGCACTATTACAAATAATTACTTCCTTAGAAGAATTCTCCATTATTTCCTTAAGATAAGAATAAATATTACTCCTGCCCTTAATAGAACTTGAAAGATCATCATGCTTAACAGGCTCAATACCAGTCTTATGAAGCTGTTCAAGCTCATTATACTCATCAGTACCCCTAAGATTAGTTAATACCTTGACCTTCTCATCAGCTTCCTTAACAGCATTATTCTTAAGCTTCTCAATAATAATAGCAGGTTTAACAGCAACATACTTCACAGGCTTACCAAGTTTAGTAATAGCAAATCCCATCTTCTCAAGACTTTCAAGAACATCATAAGTTCTACTTCTAGGAACACCACTAACTTCAGAAACCTCACCAACACTAGAAACACCCTTAGTTAAAAGAGCAAGCCAAACCTTGGTTTCATAAATGTTAAGGTTAAAATAACCCTTAATCTTCTTAACAAGTTCTGCTTTAATCATCATTTTGAAACCTCCAAACTTCTCTCGAGATCAGCAACAGCATCTCTTTTAGACTTCTCTACCAAATCTTTCTTAAAATATAATTTACCATCTTCCTGGCCGAACATCACTTCTTCATCACCACTAAGATTAGTAAAGACTAAATCAGAAAAGCCATCACCATTAATATCCTGAATTCTAGACTCGCCAGAAACAGGCACATAACGTTTCATCTGCATAAAACCATTAACACCAGCAACTACAGCAACATAAGTTAGACAGATACCACCAAAAATTCCTGCAACCTTACCTGCATACTTTAATGTTCTAAATTTATTACTCATGAATAAGTAATAACATAAAGGGTATATAAAGGTTTCGATTGTGTTGTATCTTTAGAGTAGTTAAAAGGGGAAGGTTTTTATAGTGTCTGATAATAGTGATGATAACATGAATATCAACAAGACACTAATGATAATGATGATCTTCCTTATAGGGATGCTTACAATGTACGGAATACAATACATGCACATAAGCGAAAAACCACTAGGAATAACACTAGTAGGAGCAAGCACTGCACCATCAGGAAGTATTGATAAGAACAGCATCATCTTCGATAATGAAAAAGTAATAATCAACGTTAAAGGAGCAAGCCTCGGAAAA
>PFDC01000016.1 GCA_002763035.1 Candidatus Pacearchaeota archaeon CG10_big_fil_rev_8_21_14_0_10_35_13
TTTGTTCTTGAAGTAATTTCCCTTAACAAACCTAATAATTCTTCTTTTGTCAAATCAGTTTTTTCAGAGAACATCTTCTGCATTCTCACACCTAACTCGGTTCTTACTACTGGTGTAACGTCGTCTTCATTCCCATAAGGGTCATAGTTAGGAAATACTGTTCCCAGTTGTTTAATGAAATAGTTTCTTTGTTCTAATTCTCCTTTTCTTCCCTGTAAAGTTCTTCTTCTTTCTTCTATTTCCTTATCAAGTTCTCCGATAATCCTTCTTTTCTCTTTTTCTGCTTTCCCAAGCTCATCTTCTAAGGTCCTATAACCTTTTTCTCTCTCACTCTTAAGTTTTTCTAAAGTTTTTTCTGTAGCTTTCTTTATTCTTTCGTACACATTCTTATCATGAACTCTTATTATTCCTTCAGGATTACTAACAATTTCTTCTAATTTCTTCTCAATTTTCTCCGTTTCATCACTAACACTTTTAAGCCTTTCTTTGAATCTTTCATTAACTTCTCCTGCTCTACGTTCATATTCTGTCCTTATGGGTTCTATCTCTCTTTCAATACTTCCTTTACTAACAAGTTTTGCGTACTCAAACATTATTTCATTATTATTCATCATTCTTGATACTCTCGCTACTAATTCTGCTTCAAATGATGGTGTTAGGTCTGCTCTTTCAGGGTTTTGTGCTGCTTTAAACCTTGATTTTGCTAGTGCGTGTTTTATTACTCTTGACAAGTATTCTGCTATTTTTTCTTCTACTTCTTCTCCCTCGCTGTATACTTCGCCTCCTATTTTTATTCTTAATGGTTCGACTTTTTCCATACTTGTCACATCAGAATCAATTCCTATTTCTCCTTGCAGAACTATTTCTCTGTCTCTACTCCAAAAAAGCTTACTGATTATTCCTTCTCTCTTTAGCCCACTATACTTAATGTTTATACAAACATCTGTTGGTTCAACACCAAGTTTTATGTAAGCGATTCCTGAGTTTCTAGGATAAGTATGTTGTTGATTTCTTCTTCTTACTCTGAAACTAGCCCCTATCGCTTCTGTAGTCTCATGTGTTAGTCTTTCTAAAGCTTGTGTATAATCACGATTAATTTCACCAATTCTTCTTCCGGCTTGTTCTAAAACCTCCTTAGCTTCCTGAATTGCCTTTACTGGTTCTTTATATGCTTCGTTCACTTTTTGCTCTAGTTTTCTTATTTGTTCTTCCATGGTTCAATCCTCAAGTTACTCAGAATTAGTTTCTGAGGTGTTTGCACCTCAAAAAGTTCATACCTCGCCAGTTTATAAATTATTCTTTTCTTATTCCCAGTTGCTCTTTTCGTTAATTTTTAGTATTCTTAACTGGTCTTTTTTTTCTTTGTATGTTCTTGGTACATGCACTGGTTTTTTTGTTTTTGGGATCATTTCGGTATAGTACATGCATGTTGATTCTGTCATTGGTGTTGGGGTGAATATTTGTACTGAGTTAGAGTTCTTTAGTTGTTTTCTCTTACTTGCTAATTCTTTTGCTTCTTTCATGCTGCTTCCTGGGTGTGCTACCATGAAATAGTATGATAATTCTCCGCATCCTAATTCTTTATATCTTTTAATGAATTCTTCAAGGCTTCCTTTGTTCTTATTCATTAGTTCTAAGACTTTGGTGCTTACGTGTTCAGGGGCTATTTTTAGTGTTCCTGATACGTGTGGTTTTAGTTCTTTTAAGTATTCATCATTTGCTAAGTCGTATCTTACTCCACTTCTTACATAAACTTTTTTTACTAAAGGAATCTTTCTTAGTTCTCTTAATAAGTTGATTATTCTTGTGTGTGTTTTGTCAAGGTTCTTGCAGTTAATGCAGTTATTTGTTCTGCATTTGTTGCAGTCCATACCGTACATGTTGGCTGATGGTCCTCCTAAGTCATCGATGTTTCCTTTGAAGTGTGGCATTTTAGTGATTTTCTTAACTTCTCTAATTATTGATTCTTCACTTCTTGATACTATTCTGCTCTTGGACATTAGTCTTAATGAACAAAAATTGCAGTTTCCTACGCATCCTCTGTGTGTTACTACGCTAAATTCGAATCCTTTAAGGTGTTCAGAATTAATTTCTCTAGTGTATGGTAATTCGTAATACTCATCAAGTTCTTTGGTAGTGTATTGGGGGAATTTGTATTGTAGTATGTAATAACTTCCAGTTTTTTGTGCTAGGTTATTATCACTGTTTATCATATTCTGCATATCACAGAATTTTTCTTTTGATTCTATTACTTCTTCATAACTTGGTAGTTGTAAGAATCCTTCTGGTAGTTCCCTACTTCTAATGCTTGTTCCTTCTATTCCTTTA
>PFDC01000151.1 GCA_002763035.1 Candidatus Pacearchaeota archaeon CG10_big_fil_rev_8_21_14_0_10_35_13
AGTAGAAACCAGTAACAAAAAAGTAAATACAGAGAAAGAAAAAGATGACTACAGAAAAAAAGATGACTACAGAACACAGCAACACAGAAAGAGAAAGGAACGATAAAGATAACGTAATATTTATCGGAAGCAAACCATTCATGAACTACGTAACTGGGGTGGTAATGCAATTTACAACTAAAGGATGTAAAGAAGTGATAGTAAAAGCCAGAGGGAAATTCATAAGCCGAGCAGTAGACGTAGTAGAAGTAGCAAGAAAAAAATTTCTTAAAGAAATAAACATCACAATAAAAGGAATAGAAATAGACAGCGAAGAATTCGAAAATAAAGAAGAAAAGAAAGTAAACGTATCAACAATAGAAATAACACTAGAAAAAGAATAATTCTAAATATATAAATTATAAACGTTAGTGCCACGCATAGCTTATCAGGCTAATAAGCACCTAGATTAAAGCTATGAGCGTTAGCGAATTAATTTGTAGTATATAAATTATAAACGTTAGTGCCACGCATAGCTTATCAGGCTAATAAGCACCTAGATTAAGGCTATGAGCATTAGCGAATTAACTTGAAGATAAATTAATCACTATAAAGTGGTGGGGTAAGTATATATTCTCAAAAAACTCCCGTTTTATGCTGATAGAGACGGTTGTCCTGGAAAGGATGAGTCCATTAAGCCTCTTTCAAGTGTTCAACGAATAGTGTGAAGAACGGGCTATAACTCTTTACATTGACCAGCGCTTGTTAAGCTATATAATGGTTCGAAGATTCAACTTTTAAAACGGCTGAATGCAGTTAAGATTGATAAGGCACAGTTTGAAGTAATCATCACCGAGCCCGCTATCAGCACTCATAATCAACGAGGTGATAAGAATGGTAAAGAAGAAAACAACAAAGAAAAAAAAGATTGGTAAAAAAATAACAAAGAAGAAGGCTGTAAAGAAAGTTACAAAAGTCGGAGGAAGAAGAAAAAGCGGAAAGAACAAAGTAACAAAAGTAAAAAAACTAATAGCCCTATTTAAGAAAAAGAATAAGAAAACAACGAAAAAGAAAAGAAGATAATTCTAAAAAGTAAGAAATAAAAGAACTAACATTCATGCAAATATTAGTGGAACGAACTCAACAATTAGTTAATGGCTGTGAGGATGCTAAAAAGTTATTTCATAATCTCCGGCAATTAATATTCTTACGAATCTTAGTGGAACGAACTCAACAATTAATTAATGGCTGTGAGGAGGATCGAACTCCCGGCCTCGAGCTTATGAGACTCGCGCTACTGCCACTGAGCTACACAGCCTAACAAAAATAGCAGGAATAATGTGTTTTTAAGGTTTTACTTACCAGACATTACTTCCTCAAGAACCAACTCACCATCCTTACCTGGTTCAAGCTTCCAACGAGGAATAATATGAATATGAAGATGAGGAACAACCTGACCAGCAGACTCACCATTATTAACAACAACATTAATACCAGAAGCACCCTCTGACAAACGCAAGGAAGAAACCATCTTAATAACCTTCAACAACTCACCACCAAGAACCTCAGGAAGATCAAGAATATTAACATAATGATCCTTAGAAATAACCAACGAATGACCAGTAATTTTAGGACTAATATCAAGAATAACAAAAAAATTATCAGACTCTAAAACCTTAGAAGCAGGAATCTTACCACTGGAGATCTTACAAAAAATACAACCATCATTATTAGTCATGAAGAACAAAGAACATGAAGATTAATAAAATTATCCTATAAATAAGAATTGAACAGTAGAGTTTCCGAAAATCCTTTTTAAATAGAACCGAAAAATAGTTGTAGAAGTACAGCCTCCTTCTTTTTGACGGAAGGAGGCAGACATTGG
>PFDC01000094.1 GCA_002763035.1 Candidatus Pacearchaeota archaeon CG10_big_fil_rev_8_21_14_0_10_35_13
CTGTTGGTGACTTTATCATCTTTGCTTTTTATAAAGAAGATAGTCCTATTTTCACTATCATTTCCAGACCAGCAACCGGTTTTATGAAAGAATTCTTTAACCTCCTCCTTCGAGAACACGTAAAACTTTGTTTTATTCAACTCCTGAATATTTATGATTACTAATACAAGAAAATCAAAAGTTTCTTTCTCAATAGACTTTCCTGATACTGTTGGGCAACTATCTGCTACGATTCCTCTAACTTCTCTAGCGGTCTGATATTTATCTTGAGTCTTCACTTCAATCCTTTTCCCATTAAAGATTATATCAAATCCAGGACAAGTTCCACCAAAAAACAAGAGTTCTCCTTGAGGATTTTTCAATAATAGCTGTTTTGCAACCAAGAACTCTCCTAAACTTCCTTTGATAGAACCCGGAACTCTAAGCTTAAGAGGTTCAAAATCATCAATTAATCTAAGTGATGCTGAGATTGCTTTTTCGTATCTGCTTACGTTAGAGTCTAGCATGAATCTTTCTTTTAGCTTAGCCTCAAAATTCTTCTTTTTAAATTTCTTGACTAAAATCCTGTAAGTTTCATCAGTTAAATTATGCTTTATAAAATCTTTCATCTTCAGCTTATCATATCTTCTACTTCAATCCTATGTTCCTCAAGAACTCCTTTACCTAGGATTTTTTCGATTTTCGATTTAATTTCTTTAAGTTCATCATTGTTCTTAGCAAGGAAAGCATAGTACAGATTTATGTAACCTACGGCTTTAATGACTATCACGAAGCGAGGGTCTTTCTTTGCATAATCAATTAATGCTTCAATATTCTTATGGTAAGCAGGGTCAATTCTTGAGATAAAAGTATATTCCTTAAAACCGACCTTATTCATATCAATAATCGGATAGAACCTTTCAATAATCTTATTATCCTTAAGGAATTTTATCCTTCTTATGATCGTATTAGCCGAAGTTTTTAGTTCCTTAGCAAGTTCCAAAACTGATTTTTTAGAATTTTTCTTAAGCTTATTGATTAGTTTCCAATCAGAATCCTTAAGATTAAAGTTTTCTGGGTCTCCTTTAATATCAATCAAAGAATGTTTCTTAGTATTAAGTCTGCGAGCAAAGTAAGTCCATGACTTAACACTTTGAAAAGAAAGATAATTCTTAATATGCTTGCGAAATTTTGATACTATCTTAGTCTGAATCTCATCATATCTACTGATGCTCTTAGTCCACACAGAAATATAAAGTTTCCATTGACTAATATCATGAAGCATATAACAACAGCTTACCTCCTTAATATCAGTAATTCCCTTAAGGTAACTATCAACTTCTTCAGCACCGATATGCATAAGGTCAAGGTATAAGGAATGTCTACTATAACCGAGCTTGGGATAATTAATATTAATCGTATATTTCTTAATGACTTTATCCTTCTCCAGCTTCTTAATCCGATAACTAACAGTCTGCTGAGGGAATCTTACGGCCTTAGAAACCTTTGACAAAGGTTGCCTGCAATCCTGTAATAACTCGAAAAGTATTTCCTTATCCTTATCATCAACCATTATTTGGTGAAACAACACACTAATTTAAGGTTTTCGGCGTTAATTACCAAGAACTTTCTAATAGGGTTTAAATAAAAAATACCCCTCTTTTTATGAATCCGTGAAGCCAGCTTTTATATAACACTAACTGCTAGCTTAACTAAGGGGTGGTAGGAATACAAATTATGAAACCACCACAAGAAAATTTCAGAATACTAAGGCCAAGAAGAGACAAGATAATCATCAAAGGAAAAATCTCTTATCAAGAAAGCACCCACGCATGGAGCCTGCTAAACCTAAGAAAAAACATTATAGAACAATACCCACAATTAAGAGAGAGAAGAAGCAAATTCGGATACA
>PFDC01000040.1 GCA_002763035.1 Candidatus Pacearchaeota archaeon CG10_big_fil_rev_8_21_14_0_10_35_13
CTTCTAAACCTCCTTCCAGTTATTGACTTCGCATAAGAAACAAACTATTTATGACTAACTGGCGAAGTCAAGTTAATATTTCTTACAATTACTCAATGACTAAAACCCATCGGAGATACTCTATAAAACAGGACAATAATACTTAAAAAGCAGAAAAACTGGTGATAACCATGACAAGAACAGAAGCAGAGACTTTTAGAACAGGATGGGAAGACGCAGAGAGACTATTCTATGATTTCCATGAGGAGGGAGTAATATCACTTTACGAAGACAGAACCATAAAACCAGTAGTAGAAAGTGATAGAATAACAGGAGAGAGCATAGGAAAAACCCTGGGAAGATTATTAGCAGTCTATGTGGGAGATAAAGAAGGAATAACTAGAAATACAGTATACTTTAATGAAAGATACTTACTTGCGGACAGAAGAGATACATTAAACCCCCAAGGTTTTAGAGCAAAAGTTAGAATCATAAACGGAAAATCAATCGTGCAATTACAAGAAGGAACAGTAATCTGATAAAGAGATTTCTAACAAGATCATTAAGCCACAGATAACAGAAGAACAATAATAATTAAAAACTATTGATGAGTGTAAGAATTATGGAATTAGAAGAATTATTAAGAAAAGGGGTGCCAGTAAGCGAAGGAGAGGAACTAGATGCACCCAGAAAGGCTGTACAGATAGCAGAAGTGACCACTATGATAGCAGGTGGTGGTAAAAAGACCAGAATGTGTGTTTATGTATCAGGAGTACATAATGGATCATTAAGATACGGGGGTATGGTAACAGAAGGAGGCAATTTACAGCATTATGCAAGAAGTAAGATAAGGATAAAAGAGATAATAGGATACGAAATGGCGAAGGAATTCTCATGAACCCCAGAACATCCAAAGACCAAAATCAAGATCTAAAGAAAACATTTATATTCTCATAACTATTCTAAGGCTCATGGCTAATCAATGTGTTCACTGCGGAAAGATTTATCCTGACGCAACTAGAGAATTATTAGAAGGATGTGGATGTGGAAGCAAATTCTTTTATTACATCAAACAACTACCTAAAGAAGATACTGAAGGAATAACAAAAATAAAAGAAACACAAAAAGAACTAACACAGATTGATAAGAAACAGATGGAAAAGGACGTTAGGGAAATGATAGGCGCAGAAGACGAAGAAGTACCAGTAATACTAGACTTAGAAAGCATAAGAATAACAGAACCAGGAAAATACGAAATAGACGTAGTAAACCTGTTCGACAAGAAAAGACCACTAATATATAGACTAGAAGAAGGAAAATATGTAATAGACCTAACAAGAACACATAAAGTAGGAATGAAAGAAATAAGCGAGAAAATAAAGAAACCAACAAAAAAAAGAGGAATTAATGAAAAAAAATCAGGAAAAAATAAAGAAGATAATTAAAGAAGTAAAAGAAAGAATAACACTTAATGAAGAAGAACTATCAGAAATAAATAGTAATGCTAAGAAAATAATAAGCTTACTAAGAGAATCAATAAAGAAGAATAAAGTAATAGCAGAAGTATTCGTAGGAGGAAGCGTAGCAAAAAAGACAGTGATAAAGAGCGGGATTATAGACGTAGACTTATACTTAAGGTTTAAAGACAATAAAGAAATGAAGAAGTTTGAGAAAGTTGTTAAAGGAATAAAGAAAGAACATAAAATGATTCATGGAAGCAGAGACTACTACAGAATAAAAGAAGGAACGATAGTCTACGAAATAATACCAGTATTAAGAATAAGTAGCCCAAAAAAAGCAGAAAACGTCACGGACTTAAGCTACTACCATGTAAACTATGTATTAGGAAAGATTAGAA
>PFDC01000152.1 GCA_002763035.1 Candidatus Pacearchaeota archaeon CG10_big_fil_rev_8_21_14_0_10_35_13
CATCACTAACAATCACTGAACCACCACCAGCATCAGCATTAACTCTCAAACGAGCATTAGTATTGACACCAACACCCAACGAAGTATCATCATCAACAGATATTCCTATACCCCTACCACGATTCTCCTGGGCACTAACACTCATAACGAATAATGACATGACAAGCAATGACGCTAAACCAAGAGCCATCACCAAAATCTTATTTGAATTCATAAGGAAGTAAGGCATGAGAAGTATTTAAATGCTTACAATAGTTGATGTATAAAAACAGACAACAAGGAGGTTTACTAATCGCTTCTTTTAACCATATCCTTAAACCCCTCAATATTATAATTCTCAATAAAGAACCTCCCCAGACGATTAACAGTTTCTGTAGGACTCAACTCGTAAGGATTTCTCATAAGAATCACTGAAACATCACTCTTAAGAACATTAGTGACCATTTGACCAAGCTTGTAATACCTATCATCATCAGAAAAAGAATTCCTCTCATAAATAGTATCAAGAACTCTAAGGGCAGTATCAGCATCATAAGAAGAATCAACAGGACTAGGAACAAGTCTAACACTAGTCCTCATACGCTTAGGAAACTTACCCCTCAAACGATGAGCAACGTTCTGAGTACGAGTCTTTAACAACTCGTCACCATCAAGATCCCTAAACTGGATAGTCTTTGGAACAATATGGTTAGCGTACCTCTCCTTCAACTTATCGGAAAATTTAGAAATTCCTGAGATCATACCCATACCATAAACCACTAAAGCACCCATAAGGCCTATCCCAACCTTATTATCATAATACATATATCTAAACCAAGAACGAACACTCATTCTTCAAGACCTCCGCGTTTTTCTAAGTAATCCTCAAGAACATCTCTATCAACAGTTCCTATATCCCTATCATCAGCAGAAATTACAATACTCCTAGGACTAAAAGCAGGTATCCGCATCTTTAAAAACTCCCCACTCTGTAAAACTCCAGTAAGTCCTAAGTCTCTAACAAGTCTTAACTTCTCAGAATCATCAAGGAAGGAATCATCACCCGCAGCTACACTATAAACATCATCTACTAGTTTTCTAGTCCTATTAGTTTCACCAGCGCAATCATAAGAAAGAACACTTCCAATAACTGCTAATGCACAACCAGTAACAATCGGAAAGCTCCATTTGAAGAACTTATTATAACCATCACAAAAATCTTTAAGACTCATTATCTAGGGTCTCCACTAGTTTCATCAAAAGAGATTTTGAAGTTTCCACTGAAAGGTATACCGTAATAACCGCTACGACAATCAACTATTACCATAGCAAGCTTTTCAAGAGTCCTATCATCATCAACCTTGATAGCAGGAAACATCTTAAGACTCTTCAACCTCTCCGCCTTACGAATATCAAACTCTTCATCCCGACGCTTAAGCCTTCTGTAAGCAGTGAATTCATTAACGAGGGCACCATCATCATTGTAAGCATCAAAGATTCTATCGGCATCATCTAACGGAATGTAGAATATACTATCCTCTAAAGGACCAAACATTTTCCCAACTTGCTCATAATGCGTGTAGCTGAAGTCATAAGTAAGAAACTTACGATTATCTCCGGATACTACTTCACTTTCACGAAACCATCTAGTTTTTTCATCAATCATTTTATTAATGTGTTATTCATTTAATAGTAGTGATATGATAAAATAGGTACTAATAGTTAACTGATATTAATGATATCAGTGATATCAATAAGCGAAAAGCTTAAAAATCCCAGAATACTAAGCAGATCATGGAAAGAAAACTAATAAAGCAAGGCGGTGGTGGATTCACAATATATCTCCCAAAGAAATGGGTTGATAAGA
>PFDC01000099.1 GCA_002763035.1 Candidatus Pacearchaeota archaeon CG10_big_fil_rev_8_21_14_0_10_35_13
ACCAAACTTAAAAGTGCAATCTATCAAGGGCCAGGAAGCGAAGAGAAGAAGAAAGCAGCATAAAGAGAATTCTTATAAAATAAGCCTCAGCCGAGATTTGAACATACAAACCACCAGCGGGTTTCTATTAGTTCCTGCAACCAATCAAATCTCACAAGCCTCAACCGAGATTTGAACTCGGGACCTCGTGCTTACCAAGCACGCGCTCTACCAACTGAGCTATTGAGGCTTCCTGAGATAGATGAATAACATAATTTTATAAACCTTAGCGTCCCTACAACTTTGGAAGAAAAGTTCTAGGAGTCAAAAATAAAGAAAGTATACAATGGAAAAAAAGGAAAAAAATGCTGAGATAACTAAAGAAAAAAAGGAAGAAAGCTCACTAGAAAAACTCAAGAAGAAATACGGGGAACTACAAAAAAAGTACAAGTTACCAACTTTTGAAAAAATGAATTATTATTACGACATTGAAGAATTATCAGGTAAAGAAACAGACTTATTATTAAGAGCAGTTAGAAGAAAGATTACAGAAAAAACTAATAGTTACCTAAGATTCATAGAAGTATTCCTTAACCCAAGCCAAGCACCACTATTCTTCATGCTACTAGGAAAGAGCCTTGATGCAGAAACAATGAAACTGATGAACGAAATATACATAGAACTAGGAAAAGTAGAAATAGAACACTTAAGACTAGAAGTACAAGAATCAGAAGCAGAAGAAGCAAGAGTCATTAACGAAGTAACAAAAAACTGGGAAATAATCAGAGAGAAAACTAAGGGATTAGCAGAAATATTCGGAAAAAGATGGAATAAGAAGAGTGAAAGCAAAGAAAAAGGATACTTCGGATAGGGCTCTTTTAGCAAAAAAAAAGGCTTTGGAGAAAAAATAAAGACTATGGTGAATAAAAAGACTATTTACGCAATAATACTCGCAGTAATACTAATAGGACTATACTTCTTAGCAAGAGCAACACCAGAAGAAGGACTAAAAAACCTCGGAGAAAAACTGCCACTACCAATATTCACAATAATCATAGGATTACTAGACGGAATAAACCCCTGTAGTATAATGGTAATGACAATACTCTTAGGAATGATCATGATAGTATCAAACTCAAGAAAAAAAATTTATGCTGTAGGATACACCTACGTATTAACAACATTCATAATTTATTACTTATTCTTAGTAGCATGGCTAAACATATTCAAGATTATAGGATTCACAAACACCTTAAGATACATAATAGCAGGAATAGCAATAATAGCAGGAATAATCAATATCAAAGAAATGTTCTGGTACAGAAAAGGAGTGACCTTAATGATACAAGAATCACAAAAGAAACCATTAATGAAGAGAATTGATAGATTCAGAGAAATAATCACTAACGGAACAACACCAGCACTAATCCTGTCAGCAATAACACTAGCAGTATTCACCTCTATGATAGAAATACCATGCACTATAGGATTCCCACTAATCTACGCAGGAATACTAAGCGCTAAAGCAATAACAGGATTCGGAAACTACACATACTTATTACTATACGGAATAATGTACATAATGCCACTAATTATAATCATCACAGCTTACGGAATGATGATGAAAGGAAAAGTAATAAAGAAAGAAACAATGCAAATAATCAAGTATGTCGGAGGAATAATAATGATGATTATAGGAATAATACTACTAATAAACCCTGGAATACTATTAGGATAAATTTAAAAATAATCCTTACTAAACAATAATTATGAAGATACT
>PFDC01000003.1:0-147 GCA_002763035.1 Candidatus Pacearchaeota archaeon CG10_big_fil_rev_8_21_14_0_10_35_13
GGTTTCTTCTCGTGCTGAATCATTCCAGAGTTCTGGTATTCCTGTGCTTAGTTCTGGTGTTGGTTCTTACACTGCTAGTGTTGGTCTTCCTGTTGCTGGTGTTGTCGCTGGTGGTTTAGGTCTCCGTTCTGCTTATCTTAGTTCTGA
>PFDC01000003.1:276-1828 GCA_002763035.1 Candidatus Pacearchaeota archaeon CG10_big_fil_rev_8_21_14_0_10_35_13
GTTTCCTTTTGGTGGTAAGGTAACACCTACTGTTAGTGAAGGGTTATTCTTACTTCCTTATAAGACTGTTACTACTGCTTCTGGTACTGATAGTTTATTGTTTAAGGGTAAGGGTTTAGTATTTACTGGTAAGGCTGGAAGTACTTCTAAGAGTTTTTCTTTTTATGATGTTACTGGTCATGCTGGTGATTTGTCTGCTTTGAGTAAAGGATTTGTTGGTGGAACTCCTTTGGGTGATGGTGTTTCTTTCATTGGTTCTCAGGCAGTTATTACTCGTACTGGTACTGGAGTGGTTTCTTCTCGTGCTGGTATTAACCTTTTAGGTAAGCAGGTTACTAAGCAGTATGGTAGTTTTCGTTTGGTTAATGAGCCTTCTCGTAGTTCTACTGTTGCTCTTGCTGGTCGTAGTGATGATGTTATCTTTTCTTTGGGTGGTAGGGTTAAGGGTATTGATTATACTTCTACTGATGTTGGTTCTCAATTAAGGGTTACTGGTGGTTCTAACGTTCTTAGTATTGGTAAGGTTCAGGGTGCTGGTGCTGTTGATTCTTTAGGTTCTGGTGGTGTTCTTCGTACTACTAAGACTTCTCAGTTTCCTTCTTTGAGTATTGATACTTCTCCTGCTGTTATTACTAAGGGTTCTTCTTCATTAAGTGTTATTCCTAAGACTTCTAAGGGTATTACTGGTAATGCTGTTATTACTTCTCCTCGTACTGTTAGTACTAATGATTATAGTACTCGTAGTTCTTTAGGCCTTACTACTTCTTCTCAGGTTGTTACTGTTACTTCTCCTCGTCAGACTGCTAAACTTTTTGGTGGTTCATTATTACGTCTTGGTACTTCTGAAGTTTTTAGTCCTACTCAGCGTACTAATTCTTTCTCTGCTGTTATTCCTCGTACTACTACTAAGACTTCTAGTATTACTCGTACTACTTCTCGTACTACTTCTTCTTTAGGCCTTACTACTACTCCTTTATTGTCTGTTCCCCGCACGCCTTTTATTCCTTTCCTTCCTGCTCCTAGTATTATGGGATTAGCTTCTGGTAGGCGTTACAGTCGTTCTCTTACTGGTAGTTTCCTTAGTAGTTATACTCCTAGTCTTACTTCTACTACTTTTGGTTTGTTCGGTAAGCCTTCTAAGACTGCTCTTACTACTGGTGTTGTAACACCTTTCGAAAGAAGGTACATTGTTAGAAGGAAGAAGGTTAGGCCGGTTAGACAAGCTAGTAATACTATTCTTAGAAAGAGAAGGAAGAGACGTTGGAACTGGTACTAAGTAAATAAATGGCATTAGTTTATTGTTTAGGTTTTTCCTTAACGAAAGATTGATTAATTAGCACCCCGTTTGTTTAGTGGAGAAATCATTAACCACAAGGAACACCACAAGTAACACCACAAGTAACACCACAGGGTATAAGAAACCTTTAAAAGTCCTTACAGTCCTGACAATTATCATAATGTTACAGTTTTATTAACCTCTGGGTGGGGGGATAGAACTTTCTTGTCTACTTTAGCAGAGTTTTATGTACAAGAAAGTTACAGAGCATTAATT
>PFDC01000003.1:1876-3110 GCA_002763035.1 Candidatus Pacearchaeota archaeon CG10_big_fil_rev_8_21_14_0_10_35_13
CGAAATTCTTATTAGGACTATTCTTATTAGTAATAATAACCGCACCAGCAAAATCATTAGAAAACTGTGATGGAACATCATGCAGTATTAATGTAGGACAAACAGCAGAATGGAATAATCAATTAGTAGAATTAGAAGGAATAGACGGAACAAAAGCAAGAATACAAATAAATGAATTTGAAGCCGGTGAGTTTGAAGAAGGACAAAAAAACAGTTTTAGGGATAAAGAAGGAAGATGGGTTGTATTTAATTTAAGAAAAATAAGTGCTGATTACATAATATTTGATATAGGACCTGATGAATCATTAACAACAACAGAAGTAAGAAAAGAAGAACCAGCATCATGTAAAGATTCTGATGGAGGAGTAGAACCTTACAAATACGGAGAAGTAATAACCTATGATTCCTCAGGAAAAGAGATAGAATCTTTAATAGACTCTTGTGGATGTAATAGGCAAATAAGCAATGATATTACAATTCCTTATCCTGAATCATGCGGAGGATATTCACTAAGAGAGTATTATTGCGAAGGAAAAGAGGCTGCAAGCATGGAAATAATGTGTGATTACGGTTGCTTTAACTGGTATTGTGTAAGCTATGACGATCCTAATTTTGGGATAAACGCTTACGATTTAGGAAAGGGATTACTAAACATGAGGGTTGAAGGATTTGACTTAGTGTTTGAAAGCGCAGCACCATTCGCAGAATTCTACCTCGACGAAAAAAAAGTAAATAATGTAGAGATCTACCAGTACCCCGGAGAACTATACACTAAGTACTGGATGCCATGCCCAAAAGGGGAAAAATTGGAAGCTTATGGATTAGCGGGGAAAAGAGGAACAAAAATAGAAGAATACAGCATCTCACAAAAAAAAGATTTCATAACATGCGCTGAAGAAAGATTATACGAAGAAGATAGGCAAAAAAGAGAAAAAACCGGAGAACTAATAATAGGAGAGAAATGCTCCTTAGACGAAGGATGCATAAGCAATTTTTGTGAAGAAGCTTGTCAAAAAGGAGGATTCTTCAAAAAAATAATTAGGTGGATAAAAAACTTATTTTAAGAATAATCCAAGAAAGAACAAAGAGATTTCCTAAACCTTCGCCATCCCACAACAAGCTGATGAGGTGTAAAAAATGTCAAAAACCACCTGCTGAAGCAAGGTGGCGTGTCTTGATTCCTAGAGAATGTTAATTCTCTGGACCAGAAAATCAATCTTGAGATTTTCTAGGT
>PFDC01000033.1 GCA_002763035.1 Candidatus Pacearchaeota archaeon CG10_big_fil_rev_8_21_14_0_10_35_13
ATTTCTGTTTTTTATAACAACATACTACTTCTCCGGAAAGTGAAGAACTTGGATATGAATTAACCAAACTTTCACTCATTTTACCAGTATATTTTGATTTACCACCATAATAATTATTATAAGGTACTACTGAAGTAACCTGATTAACTTCTTGATCATTAGTATCAGGGACAAAAGATGTAGCTTTTAATGATTTCTCAGCAAATTCTTGGCATATATCATTTCTTTCATCAATCATTGATTCATACCATTCTTCGCCTATAGTATCTTCACACTCCTTAAAACCACAAACTCCTCCACATACTGCTGATACATCAACGACTTCATTATAGCCTCCTTGGTCACTTTCTAATCCCCCACTATTCTGTCCTTGCACTCCGCCATCTCCTTCTCCTCCTGCTCCTGGAGTTGCGGTTTCTATTATTCCTCCATCAACATTAGTACCTTGTTGTTGGTTAGCTACGATCATCTGTTTTGTTTTTTGTACTGCTCCTGGTAGTTGTATTGATAATAGTTCTTGTGTTCTTAGTTGTTTAGTAGGAGTTAGTGAGTTGAAGTATTCTTCATTAATAGCTATATCTCCTAGAGTATCTGTAGGTATTAGGAAGTTTCCTTCTTTTCCTTTAACTGATTCTAATGCGTTAATTATTAGTTCGTAATCACCATTGCTCTTCCATCTTTTAACTTCTGGTTCCATAACAGAATAACTTCCGACTTCTTGTACTGAAACTGTAGGGCTTAGTTGAACGTTAGAACTTTCATAATAATTATTTGCGTAGTAGGCTATTCCTAGGATCATTACTGCTAAGAATACTAATATCGGTAATAATGCCTTATTCATTCCTAAAAACTTTTCTTTCACCATGCTTTTACTTATTTGTTCAGTTGTTTTACTATTTAAATATTTGTTTATTATTTAATATTCTTTTAAGCGCACTTAGAAGTTGCGTAATTACATTTTCCTACTTCGCAAGTTCCTGATTCTGATACTACACCAAGATAATAAGATCTTGCTTTGTTTTCACTTCCTCCATCATCAATAATTTTTTTATAGTTTTCTTGTAAGTGCGTAGCAATTGCGCAGTATTCTCCGGACTTTCCTGCGTTAATAAGCATTGGGTACTTATCATCATCAGGTGTAGTTGTGGGAATTGTTACTTCAGGGGTCGTTACTACTGGGGGTGTTGGGGTGTTTGTTTCTTGAGCATTATTAATTTCTGGGTTATCATTTACTGTTAGGTTAATTATTATTGCTAATGCAAGGATTATTAGTACTGTTCCTATGAGCATTGCGTGTTTTCTGTTAGGTTTCTTCAATTCTTTAAATTTTTTTTTCTTCACCATCTTTATTTTTCCAAGCACAACTTAGTACTTATTGTGTTTCCTGAGTTTATAATTGTTACGTCATTACATACTGTTCCTTGAATACTGTCGCATATTGTTGGGTTGTTTTCACAAATTATGTAATTGTTTTCTGGGCTGAGGTTTATTATTCCTGATTCTCCGAACCATCCTTTGTAGAATCCTACTACTCCTAGTAATGTTATTGTTAAGAATATTATTGTTAGTATTATTGTTGTTGTTAATAGTTTTGCGTATCTTACCCTCATAAAACTATTAATTCTTGATTCTCCTCTCAATTGTTCTCTGTTAGTAATCACCTCTCCCATGAGTTATCTTGTTATTAGAAATATATAAATATTCGCATCACTGTCTTTCTTTATGAATAAATTGTTGTTTGGTGTTTTTGTCGCTTTATTATTGGTTGTTGGAGTCTTAGTATCTGTATTATTGCTTAATGATTCTTCTATTAGTAATGTTAGTGCTCTTGAGGATTGTAATTCTTTAAGTGTTGATGGTGTTGTTGTTGATGGTGTGAATATTTTATTCTTCGGTTCTTTAGAGGATTCTTCTAAGTATGCTGATTATCTTCTTAGTATTGCTCCTTATGATAGTCTTAAGGATAAGATTAACTTCTTTTTTATTAGTTCTGATTCTTATGTTCCTAATTGTGAGTTGTATAAGGGTATTGCTTTATTTTGTTATAATAAAGAATTATTGGTTAAGTCTGGTTCTTGTCCTAATGATGTTGTTGTAGTGCTTAATAGTGATTATGATTCTTCTATTCGTAGTTCTTCTTATACTAATGTTGTTAGTATTAATACTAAGCTTCCATTAAGTGTTCTTCCTCATGAGTTAGCTCATGCTCTTGTGAATCTTGCTGATGAGTATGTTCCTTCAACCATTCCTAAGGGTTCTGATAATTGTGTTACTTCTTGTGATTCTTTTATTGATGATTATTCTAAGGATGGTTGTTTTGTTGGTTGTGGTGAGGAGGATAATTATCGTAGTGTTAATAATGGTCTTATGAGGACTCTTAGTAGTGATGATTATGGTGTTTATGATGAGTCATTAATTAGTTCTGAGATTGCTAGTATTATTAGTAAGCGTACTACTAAGGCTTCTTCTGTTACTGGTAGTGCTGTTGGTGGTTATGAGGAATGTTCTTCTCAGGAATACTTTCTTGTTTATGGTACTCATAATGGTGGTTCATTAACTATTGTTGGTAAGGAGTTAGTTACTGGTTGTATTGGTGATTCTGGTAAGGGTTCTTATGATTATTCGATAGTTCTTCTTGATGGTTCGGTTGTTAAGGATGATTCTTTTAATCCTGAATTATTATTCATTGATTTTTCTGATGGTGGTGAGGCTTTTGGTTATGATGGTTTGTTTTACTTGAAGGTTCCATTAATCTCTGATTCTGACACTTTGGAGATTTCTAAGGATGGGGTTTTTATGTCAAGCATTAAACTTTCTTCGGAGGGTAATATTCCTTGCAAACTCTGAACAGTCGTGGTGTTTCTGAGATGGTTGTGGTGGTCCTATTAGTATTAGTGGGTATTGTTGCAGTTGCATTAGTATTCATTTATATTAATAATGCTGCCCAGGTTCTTAGTCTTAGTCCTGAGAAGTGTGTTAATTCTCAGATTAGTCCTTCGTTAAGGCTTGTTGGTGTTTGTTATGATTCTCTTAGTAGTTCTTTAGTGGTGAGTGTTAGTCGTGTTGGTATTGATCAGGTAGTTGGTGATTTATTATTTAGTGTTGATTTTCCTGCTGAGACTCTTTCCTGGACTTGTGGTTCTAGGGGTTATTCTTGTAGTTCTTGTAGTGTTCCTGAGGTTGGTGAGAGTGTTGATTATTGGATTGATATTTCTTCTTATGATGATGTTCCTTCACAATTATCACTTTCTTCTGATGGTTGTTTTATTGATTCTAAGAGTGTTAAGGGGTGTTAATATTTTTTAGCACTATTTTGCTTCCTAATTTTATATTGTTCTTTTCTATTTCTCCAGAGTTAAGTTCTAACACGTACTTTGCTTTTACTTCTATTGGTGGGGTAGTTGTTGTGCAACTATCTTCATCTGCTGGGCATGGTTCTGCTCCTTCTTTTAAAAATAATACTTCTCCTCGGTTACCAAGCCATAGTATGTCTAATGATATTTGTGTGTTTTTCATCCAGAATCCCCAGTTGCTTCTTTCGGGAAATATGAATATCATCCCTTCATTAATCCCTAATTCTTCACGGAACATTAGTCCTTGGCTTCTTTCATCAGGTGTTTTTGCTATTTCTACAGTGTAACATTTTTCTGTATTTTCATTGTTAATACACGCTTTGGGTGTTAGGTTATGATATCCTAGAACTTCTGAGCCTGATTTTGGGAAGGTTAATCCTTTAAAAATTATTGTCCCTACAATTATTATCCCTAGCACCATTAGCCAGAAGATTATTGATCCTTTACCTCTTTTCTTCATGATAATTAGTCATAATCAATGTTTTTATAACTTACCTTATTGTTCCGTAAAGTTTTCTTCCGAGATTATGTGTGTAGTATATTGTTCTTGCTGTGATTCTTCCACAAGTTCCTAGTAGTGCTAATACCCCCGTCCCGGCTATCATATCGCCAACTACTGAGTTAATCATAACCCCTCCGAGGGTTAATACACTGCTTATTCCTAATCCTGCGATATCGTAATCATAAGAAATTTCATTATTAGTCAGTTCTCTTAGCCCTTCTCTTTCTCTTCTATTACAGTTCATTTTTTAGAATTAATTTATTCTGTTTTTTCTACCACTTCTTCTTTCTTTTCTTCAACAGGTTTTTCTTCTGCTCCTTCTTCTTTTATTTCTGGTTCAGGTTCCTTGTTTTGTTCTGGGAATAGTTCTTTTAGTCCTTTCTTTCCTGTTTTTATTACATTAAGGTTTATTTGTATAGTGTCTTCTGAGATTATTGCTCCTCTTAAAGTTTTTCTTAGTCTTAGTCCTTTAGGTCTTGATTGTTTCATTGCAAATCCTTTCTTTAATAACTTTTTTACTAGTACTTGGCTGTCTATTCCTTTCATTCCTGGGAATCCTGCTTTATCGCTTGTTCCGGTGATTTCTAGTGTGTATCCTTCGAATTCTCCGCCGAAGATGTCTCCATTAATAGTATCTCCGATTCTCTTACCTATTAAAACTTCGTTTCCTTCTTCTAATTCTTTCTTCCAGGCTTTTCCTTTATCACTAATGTTTAGTTTGAACACCATGTTATGATTATCTGTTATTAGAGGTTTTTAAACGTTATTATTTCTGAATTCTTTATCAAATTAGCATTATTAGTCTTACAAGCTCACTATTAGTATTAGTATCAGCCCGATGATTATTTCCGCTAGCCCTAGTTTCATTAGTTCTTTCTTGTTTTTTGATAACTTCTTTAATGCTTTAATTGTTTGTTTCTTGAATAAATAGATTATTATTCCTTCGAGTATTAAGTAAATGCTCATCGTTAGTATTATTGTAGTAATTGTTTCGTTAATCATACTTCTCCAGGGTTTTTTATTCTGTTTAGTTCTGCTAATACCTTCATTTCTCCTGATGATAATAGTTCTTTATTCTTTCTGAATTGTGATAGTTGTTTATTGCTTATGTCTGTGTAAAGGTACTTTTTTTCTTTAAGTCTTCTTTCAAAGTTTTGTCCTGGAATACTTATTGCTACTTCCATCCCTTCAGTTGCTTCTCCTACAGCACTCTTCTCATGTTGTATTGCTTTAATTCTTCCAACTTTTATTCCTTCTTCGTCGATTATTGATACTTCAGTCTTTATTTTTCCTCCGACGATTCTTACTCCGAATATTGCTGGGTTACTATTACGGAATACGTATTGTGGTAACACTTCTATTTTTCCTACTGTTGCTAAGGCCATTAGTTTTTTTCTAAGTATTTCATTTCTTTTTTCTATTTGCCATCTTCCTAATTCGTCAATTATTCCGTAAACTACTTCTCCGGTGAATAGTTTTATCCCTTTGTAGTCTTGTAATAATTCTTTTGCGTCATCTTCTGGTTCTACGTTGAATCCTATAATTGCTGCTGTTGCGGGGTCGCTTTCTAAGTTTGCTTTTGCGTTTATTATGTCTGTTTTATTAATTCTTCCTATTCCTGCTTTTAGTACTTTGATATTTGCTTGTTTTAGTAGTGTTAGTGTTGCTTCTAGACTTCCTAGACTGTCAGCTTTTACTATTACTCCTTCATTTTCTGTTTGTATTGTTTCCATTACTTCTTTCTTGAATTCTTTCATTATTTCTTCGTCGTTGTTTTCATAAATTATGAATGGCATTCCTGATGCGGCTTCTGTTTTGTCTGTTGTTTGTATTCTTAGTCCTGTTGCTGCTGTTGCTTCTTTTACTGGTTTGAAATTTCTTGATAATGGTTGTATTTCTTCTAGAGTTCTTATCTTTGTTACAATCATCTCTCCGCTTAAGGTTGCTATTGCTATTGTATCATTAACGTTTATTTTTCCATCGTAGAGTATTGCTTCTGAGTATTGTATGGTTTTTTCTTTTTTTACTTCTAGCATTACCCCTCTTGCTTTTTTTCCTAGGGTGATTCTTCCTTTAAGGAATTTTTGGCTTAGTCCGCATAGCATCATTAATAAGTCGCTTATTCCTTCTCCAGTTTTTGCTGAGCATGGTATCATCGCGACTTTTTTTGTGAAGTCTGATAAGTTGTAGTATAGGTCTGTTTCGAATCCTTGGTTGTGTAATGCTCCCATTAACATGTAGAGTTTTTCTTCATAAGCATTTTTTACGTTTATTGCTTGTGATTCAATATTTCTTTTTAGGTCGTTGTCTATTCTTCTCCATCCTCCTACTGAGTCTATTTTGTTTAGTGCTATTATGAATGGTGTCTTGTTATGTTTTAGTATTTGTATTACTTCTGCTGTTTGGGGTTTTATTCCTTCGTTAATATCTATTACTAGTATTGCCATGTCTGCTAGGCTTCCTCCCCTTTTTCTTAAATTTGTAAATGCTGCGTGTCCTGGGGTGTCTATGAATAAGAATCCTGGTAGTTCTAGTTTTTGTGCGCTTTTTAGGAATACGGGGCAGTTTTCTAGAATTTTTTCTTTGGGAAATTTTGTGAATGATATTTTTTGTGTTATTCCTCCTGCTTCTCCTGCAGCGACTGTTGTTCCTCTAAGTCTATCAAGAATGCTGGTATTATGAACTATCACTCTTTCAGCGACAAAGTTGTGTGTTCCAGGCACAGTAAAATCATAAACGTATTTATCTTTGTTCTTTATCATTTCCTTAGATACTACTTTGGTGTATCCAACATCTGATTCCAATAACATGTTGATCTTGCGACTTGTTGAGTTTTCTTCTTTCAAATTATCCAATAATTTCTTCAAGAAAGATTCTGTCAAGTTCTGATTTTTGAGATACTTACTCGTGTACGGAACAATTTTATTTATCTTAGCAGGTAACTTAAGTTTCTTTAGTTCATCTTTGGGTATTGGTAACATATCAAATATTCTGCTAGACTGAGCCTTCTTTGATGCTTTTATTACCCTTTCCATCTTTCTTTTTAGTCTCAGATTAAAAGTCTCAATAAACTTATCCAGATACTTCTTATTGGCTATTCTTAAGACTTTGAAGCCGTCCTTATCATAAACTGTTGAGAGTATCCCAAAATTAAGTAAGAGTATTGAACATTGCTTTATCATTTTTTTGCTCTTACTTGTTAATTCTATAGAATTATTTATGTGTGATACGTATCCATCAGTATCTATTAGTCCTGCAAAGAATCCTCTAAAGATATTTCTATCGTTTTGTGCAATGACAGGCACTTCAACCTTAGCGGATTTGTTTTTGTCGGGTATTCCTATGATTTCATTAATAAAACGTTTGAAGGTGAGCCCTCCACGATTAACCACTGTTTGGCAAGTATGGTTCTGTTTAATAAAAGAATCAAGATTAAACAATTCTTTTAGATATTCTGAGTATTTCTCTTGTATGTCTTTATCATTATTGTCCAGTAAGACTTGGGTCTTGGCCAAGTGTCCATCGCCAGCTATGCATCCTAAGAGGTATCCTAATTTCTCTTTTTCTTTAAAATCAGGCAGTTTTATCATCTTGCTTGTATGTCCTGCTCTTTGTTTTTCAGTAGAGTTTTTTATTGTGTCAATCATCCTATAGAGGTCTTCATCAGATATGTCAAATCGCTCACAGAGCTTTACTAAGTCTTTTATTCTTATTCTTATTTTTCTTAAAGAATCATCAAGGCTCTTTATTGATAATTCCTTGCTTAGTTTTCTTATTCCGTAAGTTCTTATCTTATTCTTTAGACTAAGTGAATTAATATTTAATGAGCATAAGAAGTTTGATTCTTTTATTCTGGATATTATAACTGTTCGCGGGTCTTTATCAATAGAATTTATTCTTTTAGGAATAGCAATATAGTCACCAACTTTTAGGTCTTCTGCTTTTGTTTGTACATCTCCATTAATTGAAAACTTGAAGTACGGGTGTTCCGGAGTCGTTTTTATTGCATCACCATGAGCGGTTCTTACTTCTATTAGTTTTTCCTTCTTTCTTTTCCAAATATGTGACGCTTTAGTAAGCTTTATTATTGTTCCATAATTAGTGAATATTTCTATATTATCAACTTCTTGTGCGATGTCCCCCTCGATAATTTCAGCCTTCTTTCTATCATAATTATTATCGAATAGTTCTTTAGCAGTTATTAATGTTCCATCACCTGTTGGTATTATAGTATCCCCAGCTACACATTTTCCGTGATCGACATGGCCCGCTATTGTTATTATTGGTTGTCTTATTATTCCTTCTTCCTTCGCTGTTTCTTTGTTTGTAGGGTTCATTGTTCTTTCCGTTGATTAATTTGTTCATGGGGTTATTCATGTATTAAGTATTAGGACATTACCTCATTAAAAACCTTTGCTTAAACCTTATCCTTACACAATAATCTTTTAAGATTATTTTATGTGATGATAGTATCGAAGTAGTAATTTTTGATTCTGTGAATTATTAATCAAGCCCCTTACATTACCCTTTTCCATATTTCCGGCATTATTATCTTAGTCCACCCTTCGGGGCTTATTTCAGGGTTTGTTCTTAGCATTTCTTCTGTTTCTTTTTTGGTTCTTAATTTTCCTTCTCTTATTTCTTTATCTCTTGGTCTTACTTCTATGGCATTAGTGGTTATAATGTATGCTAGTCCTAAATGTACCATTCCTACGGAGTCGCTGTTGTCGTTAATAATTCCTATTTGTAATGGTTTTCCTAAATATCTTCCTCCTACTAATTCTACTTCTTCGTTTAGTTCTCTCATTAATGCATTACTAATCATTTCTTCTCTGCTTACCATTCCTGATTCGTCAGCTTCGTCAGCTTCGTCAATGTGCCCTCCCACTCCTACTGAGAATTTTCCTCTAAGTCTTTCTTCAGTATAACTAGTATCATTTGCTCTTAAGTACGAAAAGATTTTTTTTGTTGCTTGGTTGACTATTACTATGTATGGTATTGGATGTTTCAGTCTGGCTTCTGGTTTTTCTGCTCTTCCTCTAATTTCCCAGTATCCTTTTTCTATTAGTCTTGTTAGTAAATCTCCTTTACCTACTACTCTGAATCCTTCGAATTCTTCTCCTTGAAATAATTTTTCTCTTCCTAGCACAAGGGTTTTCTTTGCCATCTTTCCAGTGTATTCTTCTGCCATTATCCTTTTAGTTCTTCCCTCTTTTTAAGTATTTATTCTTTCTAAAAGATAGTTTTATAAATCTTTTTTTCTTCTTTTTTCTATGCCTGTTAAGAAGTATTCTATTAGTGAAGTTTTGGAACTTTATGATTTGGAGTTTGATAAACTTGTTCCTGAATTGTCTGTAATTAATTCTTCTCATTCTTCTGATGTTAAGGCTTTCGTTCTTTTACAGTTTCCTGATGGTCTTAAGATGTATTCTACTACCGTCGTTGATTACCTCTCTGAAAAGTTTGATAATATTGTTTTTCTTATTTGGATGGATTCTTGTTTTGGTGCTTGTGACACTCCTGTTCTTGGTAAGAAGCTTGAAGAAAAGTTTTCTTTAATTGTTCAGTTTGGTCATGTTCCT